>DAOWOJ010000087.1 GCA_030642125.1 Candidatus Aenigmatarchaeota archaeon
AATGCTAGCAATATTTCCTTTTCATCTACTACGCAAAGCTCTCCAAGATTTTTTCCTTCCTTTATATCAGATATTTTGTTCATCTCTTCGATTATATTTTCATCAATTTCTACTGTATTAAAAGAAACTCTTATTTTTACATTATTTTCATTATATATTTTTTTTAATTGTTTAATGTGGTTATTATAAAATGCGTTTATATTGTTTGTTATTATATCAGCTTTATTTTCTGCTGCTAAAAGAACAAAATTTAATTGTTTTACCATTGCATCTATTCCTTTTATTGTTCCGTTGAATTGATTAGGATTTATTAATTTCAAACCACAAGAATAAATTTGTTCCAATTCTTCTGATATTGAAGATTGTTTCAACCTATCAATTCTTTCTATCGTTTCAGTCATTTTTTCATGTAATTTTCCTTTTGCTCTTTCTAATGCTTCTTGAGGATTTATTGCAACATAATTTAATGGTTTCGCTGACTGAATTATAACAAATCCTTTTTCTGTCAATGTTTGAAGTACATCATAAGTTCTAGATCTTGGTACATTTGATATTTCACTCAACTCTCCTGCACTTGCAACACCCTTAGCTAATAAAGAAATCCAAAGTTTTCTTTCATACGAATTCAATCCAATCGAATGCAATGCATCCATAGTTTGTTGACTTGCTAACATATTATCACTTATTTTATTATAATTTATTCTTTTTATAAAACTTTATAGCTTTGTTCATATCAACTTCAACTTCTTTTTTATCAAACAATTCCCTTTTGACACTAATCGGAATCAATCCTTTTTCAAATTCACGTTTTGCTATATCAATTGATCTGTCAGATTTTTTTGCACTAACTAGAATTGGTGCCCCAGTTGATATTTGCAAAGTTCTTGCTGATATAATTCTTGCTATTTCAAATTTTGTTAAAACATTTGTCGATAACATATTAACCATTATTAATTTATATATTAAATACTAATATATGTATATCTTGGTGAATTAATGGAATTAAAAATCAATGATAAAGAAAATGAGTTAGAATTGAAAGTTGAAAACATAGTTGTTTCAACTTCATTAGGGGTTACTATTTCTTTACAGAAAATTGTAAAATATATGAACATAAAAACAAAACCGAAACAGTTTCCTGGTTTAGTTTATAAAAATGAAAAACCAAAAGCATCAAGTTTGATATTCGGATCTGGAAAAATAATATGCACTGGTTCTAAATCATCTGAGGATGCTAACAAAGTTATTACAATTGTCGTTGATGCGATAAAGAAATCTGGAAATGAAGTTCCAAATGATTATGAAACTAAAATTGAAAATATTGTTGCATCAATAAAATTGAATTCAAGATTAAATTTAAATAAAATATTGCTTTTAAAGAATATAGAATATGAACCAGACCAATTTCCTGGTTTGGTTTATAGACTAGAAAAACCAAAACTTGCATTCCTTCTTTTTACTTCTGGAAAAACAATTTGCACAGGTGGAAAAAATATAGAAGATGTAAAATTGGGTGTATCTAACATTATAAAAATGTTTGATGAAATGGATGCCTACGAATGAATATAACATCAATTTTAGATTATTGATATTATTTATGATTTTGCTCGAAATACTTTAAACATAATGAAAGAAAGTTTTTCGTTCAAAATTGAAAAGTTCTTAGGAAAAAAATATAAACGTATACTAAGAGACGTAAATCAAGGAAAAAAAGCCATATCAATTAATTTTAAATTTTTAGATAATTTCGATCCTAAACTTGGCGATATGTTATTAGAAGAACCAGAAGATACGATAAAACATATGCAAAAAATATTGAATCAAATGGATCTTCCTGTAACTGATAAAATAGAGATTCAAATATATAATCTTCCAAAAGACAAGGAAATAAGAGTAAGAACACTTAGAGCAAAACATATAGGAAAATTCATGACAATAAACGGTATAGTTAAAAAAGTTTCTGATATAAGACCAGAAATAGAAAATATTACATATGAATGTCCAGAATGCGGAGATAGAATATGTCTTGAGCAAATAGATGGCGTTATTAGTCAACCATCGTTTTGTTCTTGCGGATTTAAAGGAAAATTTAAATTAATAGAAAAAGATTTATTTGACGTTAGATGGATAGTTATAGAAGAACCATTTGAAATGACTACAGGAGAAAAACCATCAGAATTAAGAATATATTTAAAAAAAGATCTAACAAATCCAAATATGCAAAATAATACTGATCCTGGAAATAAATTAAAGATAACAGGAATTCTTAAAGAAATACCTAAGAGAATAAAAGGAATTAAAAGCACAAGTCTAGATATTTTCTTCGATGCGAATCATATTAAACCTATAGATGTTGGATGGGAAGATTTAAAAATAACTAAAAAAGATAAAAAAACAATAATAGAATTATCTAAGAAACCAACTGTATTTCAAGATCTTTCAAATTCTATAATACCATCTATCTATGGATTAAATGAAATTAAAGAAGGCATAATATTGCAATTATTCGGTGGCGTAGAAAGAAAAATGAAAGACGGCAACAGAATAAGAGGAGATATTCATATTTTATTAATAGGAGACCCAAGCACAGCAAAAAGTCAGATAATGAAAGTTACATCAAGTATTATACCTAGAGGAAGGTATGTCTCTGGAAAAAGTGCTAGCGCAGCAGGATTAACAGCCACTGTAGTAAAAGATGAATATATCGGAGGATGGATTTTGGAGGTTGGTGCACTAATATTAGCTAATGGTAGTTTATTATCAATTGACGAATTCGAAAAAATGGGCAAAGAAGATCAAGTAGCAATGCATGAAGCTATGGAACAAGGAACAATATCCATAGCAAAAGCTTCTATAGTTGCTACTCTTCCAGCAAGAACATCTATTTTAGCAGGCGGAAATCCAAAATTCGGCAGATTTGATTCATATATACCTATAATGGATCAAGTTACCATCCCAACAACATTACTTTCTCGTTTCGATTTAAAATTCGCATTAAGAGATATTCCAAATAAATCTTTGGATGAAAAAATGACTGAGCATGTATTAAAAGCTAGAGAAGGAGAATCTGAGATTGCACCAAAGATAGAACCAATATTACTAAAAAAATATATTTCTTATGCCAGAAAAAATATCAAACCA
>DAOWOJ010000104.1 GCA_030642125.1 Candidatus Aenigmatarchaeota archaeon
AACAATATCTACATCTTTCGGATTTAGTTTAAGAGCATAGATATTATCCATTAAGATTTTGCCATCTCCACCCGTATCAAATAAAATAGTGGTGGAATCTGCTACGACCCAGGCACCGAAACCAAAGCCCGGTGTTAATTCCGAGGATTCGTAAACATTATTAAAAACTATCCATAATAACATGTATTTAAGCATGAGGAACTCCCGTAATATTTAGACGTCCAGTCCTTTAACCAAAGGCAGCTCTATACCAACGATTTTCTTTATACTCTCTTTCCATTTAATCTTAGGATTATGCTTGTATTTTTTATAAAGGATTAATATATTATCATCTTTTTGCCATTCAATTAATTGGATAGCCTTTTTTATTGTTTCGAAATCATTTATTCCATTCATTTTTAATCTTCGTAATAGAAAATTTGCTTTACCCAACCAAATGGCATCAGTAACAAAAGGTAACATAATTTTTATTAAATCTTCTATTTTATTATCTAACATTGGTTCACAGGAAATACTTGTTTGAAAATTAGCATTATAAGCGTATTTAACTGATTCGAGTCTTTCATTAAAATCTGGTGCACCAGGTTCCCAGAATTTTAAAGTCTGAGAATTTGATGATCCGATTGTGAAACGAAATAAGATATTATTTTTGTAATTAATAAATTCGCTACAAATCCTTTTAATACATTTTATATGAGGTTTTGTAACTATCAGAACTTTGTTGCCAGATTTAAGAAGATTTTTTAAAAATATTATATTTTCTTCTAAATGTTCAGGATGAATATCATGGGAAGATGGGAACATATATGTTCCTGAATGTTTTGCAAAATTCTTTCGCAATTGAGCGTATCTAATTTCTTCTTCTTTCCAGTTCTCAGGTGTTTTCCTTTTAAAGCGAATTGCCATTTCTTTACTATAGCAATATTTGCAATCATGTTTACAGCCATTTATACAATTAGCTGTTTCATCTGCCCATTCGTGAGTACCAAAAACTTGTTTTTTAATCATCAAAGACAATCTCCCTTTGTTCATCTGGATTAATACTTTGAGATTTTTTCCAGAGCTCTAATCCTTTTGAATGACCTGAGGCAAATAATAACATATAATAATTTTTTACCTGTTCAGACTCACAATATTTTAATCCTATTGATTTCAAATTTTTTATATATTCTATAAAAAATTCTAAAACCAATTGTTGTTTGTTAGGTAAAACAGCCAAGTTTTTTACTTCTTTTCTTTCAAAAAAATCGTTGCTTCCTAGAAATTTCAAATATTTTACTCTACTAGGCCAAGTAATATTTTGTATAGCGCCATGCAAATTCCTTATTAAATCAGTTCCATAGGGAAAGTTCATTACAAAATCAACATACTTGAAATAACTCTTAATAAATTTTATTGTTTCAAATGGGACACTGCAATCTGTAGGATCTATAAAAATCAAATTTAGGAAATCCTTTTCTAAATCTGAGAAAATATTTTCTAAAATATCAATATCATTATAATTACCTATAACACCATAAGCATTGTTTATTGAAAGGTTCTTTATCCTTTTATTTAATATTTTGATTATTGTTTCATCTTTATCAATAAAAATAGCCTTTTTTATGAAATTGAATGAAGGATGTCTAAGAATTGAAAGTGATGTTCCATCGATTTCTTCACCTGTCTTACGCAAAATACAACGTCCAGGTCCACTACATAATTCAATATAATTCAATCCTCGCCATTTATTTTTCATTGCATTTGAAAATATTCCAAAATATTGATTGAGTCGATAAATTTTTTGATATGCCCAATTCCCAACACACCGAATTGGTAATCTATCCAATTCTGATTTTGTAACTTTGCATATATCATTATTTGTTGTTTCTTTTCTTTTTTCAGGATTGCATTTTTTTATACATTTGTGATTTATTCTTTCTCTTAAATTATATGTGGATTTCATTTTTTCTCCATTTTCTCATTCAAAGCTTCTACAGCCTTCTTGAAGCCAATAAAAGAGATGACCGAAACAATTCCGGCAAGTATAAGATGCAGAACAGTTTTTGTAGATTTTTTCATAATTTTCATCTATTTAACATAAATGTTATTAAATCTGTAGGCTTTCCATAATTATATAAGTAATTTATTAATGCGATTTTTTTTTCTTCTCTCTATTTCAGAAAAATATTCCTCAATATCTAATTCTAAAGTTTCATCAATTTCTTTTAAAGTTATTTTTGAGATACTCTTTTTAAGAAATTTTACGTTGTTTAACTTTAATAATTCATTTATATAATCATTCTGTTCTATATCAATAATCAGCATTGTTGATTCTTCATTGCTAAGAAAATAATCCTTGATAAACTTATTAATAACAGTGTCTCCAAAACTATAGCCGATAACAATTAATTTTCTTGAGTTCAATAAATTATTTTTAAAGTGTTCAAAGATTATCTTATAATGTCGAAGGTTGTATTGTTTTGTCTTTTCAATAGAACCAGATAAAAAATCAGGATAGTGATTAAAACTATTATCAATATATTTAAACAGATTTTCTTCTTTAACTTCTTTGTAAAATAAATTAGTTGAAACACCCTTTTGTGTCTTTATGGAATCATCATCAAAAATGTAATTATCAACACTACCATGTAACTTGTAAAATCGAATTTTATTAGGATAATGATCATTGAAATATTTTAATCTAATTCTATATGAATACTCCATTTTATCAATATAACAATCACCATAATATGG
>DAOWOJ010000046.1 GCA_030642125.1 Candidatus Aenigmatarchaeota archaeon
CACCCCTAGTGACAATCCCCATTTAATCAATTCAGCATTATACACATTTCCTTTTGGGGTTCTAACCATTAATATGCCATTTCTATTAAAATATTCCCACCCTTTTAACTTGTATCTATTTTCATATATCTTTTTGTAATAATCCATATAATCATTTATCATTGTTGTTTTGTCTTTATCAGACAAATGATGGGTGCAACAGCCGTGCCGTATTTTGTTGTAAATAATTTCATATGAAGGTGGTAATTTTTCTTCATCTAATCCTGCTGGATAATGAACTCTATTTTCTCTAATTTCCCTTTCCAATGCTTCTCGTTTTATTTTCTTTTCTCTATATTCACGCCTTTTCCAATACTCTTCAGTTCCAGGAGCCGGGCCGGATCTTAGTACTCTTTGTTTGTCTATTACAGTTCCGTAAGATATTTTTTTACCATCTTCAGTAATATAATCTTTAACAATACTACCGTATTCAACTGATTTACCATTTTCATCAATATAATATTCAGTTGCAAAACTTTTTACAGAAAACAATAATATTAAAATAACTAAATGTTTTAAAACAAACCTCATATTAATTAATCCTTTAATTTACCTATCATTTCTAATAATAATATTTCCGCTGCTAGTTTAGATGCTATAATTCCAGCGACTTTTATCATTAATTCATCAATACCAATATAATTCACATCATTAATTTTAAAAGTTTGTATATCTAAATCTTCAAAGGTAGATGTAACATAATCATGGTATATACTAGTAAATTTGTTAACCACTTTATCTAAACATTCATCTGTAAATCCCTCTTCAATATTAAAACTTTTTAAATAAGTTATAAATATAGCTATAATTGCATCATTAATTAATACATTTTTTGTGTATTCTTTTAAGCCGCCTGAACTCATTTAAATGTCCTCTTTATATTTATTAATTCCAATTAACACCGCTGTTGGGCCTGGTGTTTTTAAATCCTCAACCTCTAATACATCAAAAACATCATTACCATCCATTTGAAAACCTTCTTGTAGTATTTTTAACTGTAATGTTTGTTTAGCACCATTAGATGAAGTGTCTTTAACTATAGCTCTGCCTTCCAAACCATTACTTAATACAAACTCAATATCATAAACATTCATAAAGTACCTCAGTTTCCCAAACCAGTGCGTGAATCTCACTAAGAAATTTCTTCTTTTCTTCATGAAGATTTTTAGCGTTTTTAAAACGCAATAGTTTGTAATTCTCTTTTATTTTGCACACATGGATTTCTTTTTTATTATCTATTTCCATGTAGTTTTTATCATACCATTCTTCTACTGATTTTATTAATTGAATACAGAATACATCTACATTTATTATGGACATTTTTATTCGCTTTTAAATTTCTTAAGCTCTCCTTTTCTAATACAATCTTGTAACATAGTGCGATCAATAACATCAACACCATCAAGCAAGCAACCTTTACATAATACAGTGTTTTGAATTTTTATATATGCTGTAGATTTAACACCACAACGATGGCAGACATAATCCCCGAATCCCCCGTCTTTTGTTCTTGGATCATTTATCGGCATAAAATTCATTATCCTCATCTCCAGAAAACTTTCCAGCGGTAATGTAGAAAAATATGAAATTACCAATTATTCTATGAACTCAAATCTAGCAAATATAAAACATTCATTCTCATTGTTTTTCATATTGTCAAAATGGATATCAGCAACTTTTATTTTACCTTCTTCAATCTGTTCAGCAACGCTACTGAGAACAAAAGATGCATGACCATCAATGGTTTCTTGCTCTGACGCAATTTTTACTTTGCCTTCATTTACTAATTTTTGTATATGTTCTGGTATCATACTTATCACCTATTTAATTAAATGCCCAGTTACCCTCAACAACACAAACACTTGGGTTATTATTTGGTGTGCAATGTGCAGACCAGTAGACTGGGCAAGTTCTATTCCCCATTTAATTTTATATCATCCCTCATTCTTAAACATTTGGCCATATCAAAAGAATAATCATACAGATGTAATCCTTTAGAGGCTGCTATCATTTCTCCGTTTTCTACTCCTATTTCAGCAGCCATATATTGCTTTAACATTTCTATTGCTGCTAAATTAGCGGGAAAACCGCCCCATAAATCCCATGATCGGAAATATATAAAGAAATGCAACTTATTATTTTGTATTCTTGTATCTATATGTCTCAAACAAAGGGGATCTTCTAATAATATATCTCTTGGTTGACCAACTTGTAAAATCATTTGATTATTTCTAGGACCATGTTTTTTATAAATATCTATAATAAGCTGTACTTGATCAGGATCACCCGCCAACCTTTCTCCATAAGTATAATCTTCTCCAGGCATTTTGTGTGATGTCATTAAATAAGGTAAGTATTCATCTAAATAATCATCTGCTACTGGATTGGGAATACCATACTGTTCTGGTATTTGTGGTAAAAGAGGTAATGTTTCTGGATAATTTATTTTCACTGTTACATAATCAAATTCCAACCTTTTCTGGCCGGCATAAGAACCCCTATCAATAATATGAACGCTTCCCTCTTCCAATATCTTAAATAATAATTGAAACCAGGCGTCTGATATATCTCTACAGCCTGGTTTAGTTAAATCAACAGTATTCATTTTCACTTTCCTATTTAATTTTAATATTTTTTAAATTACTTTTTAATATATTTAATTTTATAATTCCATATTTAACCAATAATGTAAAAGCTGTATGAAGACCTCTTTACTTTTACATGAAGCGCACATACATGTTTTAACGTGCTCCCTCATATAATTTCTCCATTTTCTATGCGCTTTTTGTCCTCATATTTACTAAGTATTGTTCTTCTTATTTCTACAACACATTCTGTCAATTCTGCACAATAGTTTTTTATAGGATTATACTTTTTTGATATATTAGTCAAAAAATATTTGAAAAGAATGTAGTTTAAATCACCGTTGGCCTTTACCCCTGCTTCCACCATTGCATCTACCACTTTGTCCATAGTAGGTCTATTTTCCTGTAAAATATACGGCATTTTTAAATCTCCCTTTTCCTTTTTATACAAAAAATAATTCACTAACAGATGTTTCATTATGAATATTTCTTATCGCTGCTCCTAACAATGCCGCGCAAGAAAGAACTTTTATTTTTTTCGACATTAAAATATTTTTTGCCTGTAATATACTGTTGGTTACATAAATACTGTCAAATTTGGATTCTTCAATTCGATCTAAAGCCGGACCCGAAAATAACCCGTGTGTTGCATAACCAACTACACTTACTGCGCCATTCTTTTTTAATGCGTTAGAAGCTTCACACATCGTTCCTGCTGTGTCTATCATATCATCTAATAGTATTGCTGTCTTACCCACTACATCCCCTAATAAAGTCATCTGAGCGATGGCTCCGGGCGCTGAGCGCTTCTTATAAAACATAGCTACAGAACAGTCTAACCTCTTGGCATAGAATGTTGCACGCTCTATACCACCAGCATCTGGTGATACTATCACTATTTCATCATACTTCTTTTTTGATATTTGCTTTTTTATATGTGGTACAAATACAGGTGAGGCAAATAGGTTATCAACCGGACAATCAAAATACCCCTGAATTTGATTAGAATGTAAATCAACAGTTAATATTCTATCAACACCGACAGCTTGGATCATGTCAGCCACAGCTCTAGCTGAAATAGGCACTCTAGATTTTAATTTTTTATCCTGACGGCCATATCCATAATAAGGTATTACAACTGTAACTTTCCAACAATTAGATCTTTTTAAAGCATCAAGTATTAGACATAACTCCATAAAATTATCATTTGTTGGGGGAGAGGTTGGTTGTATTACAAACACATCTTTCCCTCTAACATTTTCCACCAATTCAATTTCTATTTCACCATCATTAAATTTACTTATTTTAGATGGAGCCATATTAACTTTTAATTCTCTACAAATATTTTCTGCTAACATTTTATTAGCATTTCCCGAAATAATTGTTATAGATCTATTATTCATATTTTTTTCCTTTTCTTTTTATTTCTATTCTATAACATTTTTCACAATAATATTTATATGTACCTCTTTCAGTAATTCCAAACATTGTCATTTTATTTTTACAGTTGGGACAAACCATCTATGTGCTCCTTTTACTTATTTTTGCATGCGGTTCAACAATGTAATTACTTCTTCATCGGAGCATCTGGATAATTCTTCCAAAAAAATTTTCATTATTTCTTTTATTTGAGTTATATCTACTTGTCTGTTTCCTTTTTCTTTTTCAGCAATTGTTTTTGCCATGTCATTTAAATTAATCATTTTCTCCCCTTAGTAGTTTTTTTTAATATTTACAATCCAAATATTCTCATTAACAATTCTTCCCATAATGGAGGAAGATTTTTTAATTCTTCTTGTTTTCTCCTAGTTTCTTCTTTTAACCAATCTGGCATTTCTTTTTTGCTTTTTTTGATCATTTATTAATCCTCATAAGGACATTGTACATATTCTAAATTGTTTAAATCTTTATCAATATCTTCTCTTACCGCTCCCTCATTACCTGAACAATAAAAGTCCAAATATTTCTCTC
>DAOWOJ010000018.1 GCA_030642125.1 Candidatus Aenigmatarchaeota archaeon
TACAAATGCATTGTAATACGCTTTTAATAAATTTATTCTCATTTTTGTTGATCCTCTTACATTTGACCAAATGTCATTTATGCCAGCTAAGGCAAACAATTTTTTACTTTCATCATTCACTACCAAACCAACTCCTTTTGGTGCTGGTATTATTTCTACTCTTGATGATCCACATTTACCAACAACTTTTATAGGGATAGAATGACTCGTATTGCAAAAACATTCCCAAGATCCACATCCTCTTTTAACAGATATTAAATTTAATTTAGCATTTTTTAATGCTTTATTCATTACATTTCTTTGATCTTTTCCACTAGCTTTACCAATACCTACTATACCATCTTCATTTCCAACTATAGCAAATGATGATATTTTATATCTTCTACCTGATTTATGCATTCTTGTAGTTCTCTTTATGATAGTTCTTTTAATGCCACCACCTTTTCCAGGCGATCCACCAATATAGATAAATTCTTTTTTGAGATCAGGTAATAATATATCAACTATCTCAGGTTCCATAATTTTATTATCTGAATTTATAATTTCTTGTATAGAACTTATTTTTCCGGATAGTACATCTTTACCTAATTGTGTTCTTGGTTCCCAATTTTCTGCATTTAAAATATTACTATGCTCAGATTCTGTGTTGTTCATTTGTTTCATTCATTATTTTAAAAACAACATATTTATTTATAAAATATATTTATGTGGGAAAAGGGAATCTCAGAACTATCGAAAGGCAAATATTTTATTATCTGATTTCTATATAGTCCTTTTGAACCCTTGAAGAGACTAACTCACGGGGTCCTTGGCCCCGCACCTTTGACCTAACTTGGCTATTCCCACACAGAAATCATGCGTCTCTTGCCTTTAAAGTCTGTCTTCCATTTTCTTTTGCTCTTTTTATGGAACTTTTAACTAATTTTTCTACTTCTTTATCTAATGCTTCTATAAAATCATTAGATGTTCTCATTTCGTTACTTTTTGATAATTCTTTTACTTTATTTTTAATTACTAATGCCATGTTTTTTTACACCCCCTAATTCTTTACATATACACACATTAAACTTAATTAAGTTATAACATATATATTAATATATATATTATAATCACTTTTTGCTTTCTAATCCAAATTTTGTCATTAATCCGGATTTTTCCCATATGTTCAAAATTTCAATATCATCGCAATTTTCTTTTATTTCCAACTTTTCCTGCAATAATTTTAAATGATTTATGTTGCATTTTTTTCTTTTTATACCAGTAAGTTTTTTTGGACCAGTTATAATAACAAAATTATTGTCAACATTTTTAACTATTATACAGTACTTTCCAGCATCCTTTCCTGCTATTTTTACACAAATTCTTCCAATATCAACTCGCATTATATATTACCTCTAATTTGTTCTCTCATACAAGCAGAACATAAATTTCCTGCATAAGGTCTATTTGGTCTTTTCTTAGATTTAGGTAATTTTTTTATTTCATTTATTCTTTTTCTTGGTACACCATGCAAAATTGATCCACATTTACCGCATTTAGCAAATGCTACTTTCTTCTTTTTATAATGAATAACTGATCTTGATCCTGGTGTATTGATTTTTTTCTTTTTAAACGAATTAGATCTAAGTGATGGTTTTGGCATAAAACAATATTATAGCAATAAATATAAAAGTATAATAAATATTTAATAAAAATGTAAATATTCCTTCAGTAGTTTAATGGTAGAACGTCCGGCTGTAGAAATTATAGAAACCGGAAGGTTGAGAGTTCGACTCTCTCCTGGGGGATATTATATAAAGCGTAGCGAATTGTCATTATTAATTATATCGTTATTTTTAATCATTTCTAATAGTGTTGTAAATGAAATTTCTATTCCACTTCCATTATTAGCAATTGTTCCTATGATTGGAATATTGGTTGATAATTCCATTATTTCAGATATATCATGTGGAATAAATGATCCATTTATATCTTGCTTATTCGCCAAAGCAATAGTAGGTACAGTTATGTCTTTTGTTACAATGTGAAAGAATTTCTCCAAATATGAAAATGTTTCATTGTTGTTCGAATTTATAACTAACATAATTCCGCTATTCGATTCATTTAAAATATCTCTTATAATATCTATTTTATTAAAATTTTGTGTTCCAAAAATGTCAATTTCTATCATTTTAACGTCACTTATTCCATATTCTACAAGAATTTTTATCAAAAATTCATTATTTTTTAAAGAATTATTAATTAAATTGTTTATTACAGTAGATTTTCCAGCGTCTAAAAGACCTAAAACACAAATTCGTACTTTCACGCAACTCATAATTAATATATTATATATGTAATATATAAAGTATTAATGTACTTTATATATTACATATATAATAGCTGTAAGTAGCATACTATTGCGATTTTGAGTTAATAAAATTTGTTTATATTTTAATGAATCGTTTTTATAGTTATAAAATGTAAGAAAGATTGATTGTTGTTTAGAGAAATATAGCGAACAATAACATTATATCATTCTTCAATGTTTAGAAATATAATTTTATTGAAATTACAAAAAAAGTAATGGGTTCACCGAGATTTTCAGATTTTTGTTAATATAATTAATAAAATGCCTTTTGAACTCGGGTCGCCAGCTATTTTACATTTATTTGCCCCAAAGCTGGAATGCTAAACCAAGCTACACTATGAACCCAATTATATGTCAAATTTCATTATATCTTTAATAAGATCTTTTTGTGTTAAAAAAAGTGTTCTGCAACAATATCTATCAAATCCAAGATCATCTAGAGATTGTCTTGGGTTCTTTCCACGATTAACCTGTTCATTAAATTCTTCCCACAAATGAGCAACTAATTTGCCGCATGTCATACATCTTATTGGAATTATCATTTTATCACAATTAATATTATATGTTAACATTAATATTATTAATGTCATATTTTAGAAATTTTATGTTTGGTATTGTAATAATCTCTATCATAATTTTATTCGGAACATTAGGATTCAGTTATATTGAAGGATACAATTTATTAGATTCATTTTATTGGGTGATATTGAATATTACAACAGTCGGAAGTAGCATTGTTTTGACTAATGATATTACTAAAATAATATCTATAATTGTTATAATATCAGGAGTTGGAATAGTATTCTATTCGCTTACTCTTATGGCCAAAATGGTTATTAGTGGCGAAATACGATTTATGTTTAGTTCTATAAAAGGGGGTATAATTAATATGAAAAAACAGAAAAAACATGTTATAATTTGCGGTTATTCGAAACTTGGAAAGTATGTGTGCGAAACTTTACGAGAAAACAATCAAAAATATGTTATAATAGAAAAAGATATTGAAAAATGTAAAAAGTTGCTAGAAAATGGTGAATATGTATTACAAGGAAATGCATTGGATCAGGATATATTGAAAAAAGCAGGTATAAAGGATGCAAAAGCATTGGTTGCTACTTTATCAAATGATGCCAATAATTTATATCTTATAATGACAGCAAAAGAGATTAATTCTGATATTATTTTTTCTGGAGAAGCGACTAGCGAGGAGGCTGTTAAAAGGTTACATTCTGTTGGATCTCAGATAGTTGTATTTCCAGAAGTTGTTGGTGGAAAACAACTCGCAAATAGTATATTAAGACTAGAAGAAGCAGAAAAATTAGAAACAATAAGCAAAGAATAACTATTGATTTGTGAATGTATTTTTTACATTTATTTTTATCCATGTTTTGGGTTCAGAATTATTTATCAAATTTTTTAATATTTCGTTTGCGTTTTTAATATGTTCTCCACAAAAATATAGATTTATCAATATCCTATTTTTAGCATTTTTTAGATTTGTTTCTTGTACAATTATTTTATAATGAGGAATATTTTCACAATCAAAAAAATTACATTCTTTTTTAAATTTCTTTAATTCAAATTTAGTTAATAGTGATTCTATTAAATTCATAGATTTATTTCAATACCACTTAAATAAAAGTAGAATATAAAAGGTGATAAAAATTCCATGCGGTAAAAAAAAGAAATCAAAAAAAATGAAAAAGCATAAATTGAAAAAAATAAGAAGGAAAATGAGATATAAGAAGAAGTAATTACCAGAATATCAAAGATCCTCCAAATAAAGTGAATAAGTAACTTATCAAGAAAGCTGGTATTAATCTCACTCCTTCTTTTATCCACACAGCCTTTTTGTTTTCTTGAAGAAATTTAATATCTTTTTTCGAAAGAAGTTTATTGTTTTTATATAATAATTTTAGATATTCTTTTGTTAAAAAATCACCTTCCCTTAATTCTGATGTTAATATTCTCCTAGTGAATATCTCCTTTTCCACAATAACAAGGAATCTAGTTCCTATTATTAATCCAAATAATAACATAAACATACTTCCAAATGTGTAAACCAAGTTAATCATAGGCACATAGAAAAATAGATGTATTGTTGAAAATATTGGTAAAGATATAAAAGCACATAATATAAAAAAATTCATTAATCCTTTTTTATGTTTTTTAATATCATTAAAAAAATATCCAAAAACACTTGGTTTTTTAAATGCAATTAAAAAGCAATAAAAAAACATGAAACCCATTATTATAAAGATTGTATTGAAAAATAGTTCAAGTGGTCTAAATGGTAATAAAAAAGCTATTCCGCCGAGTATCCATGCATCTCCGTCACCCCACTGACTGAAATGATGCAGTATTAAACCAGACACTAAGAACAAAGATCCTACTTTCAAAGAAATTATAATATTTGAAAAATCATTTATCATAAATCCTTGAATAGTGTATAATGATATAGCTAATATTATAATCAAATACGGTATTCCGTCTGAAATTTCAGTTGTTTTTAAATCTTGATAACTTGCTAAACATAATAAAAATGTTCCAACAATGACCATTAAAATTAAAATTTCCATATATTTTATTGTGCGTTGATATAATTTATTTTTAATGTATATGATTATTTGAAAATATTATTTAGAAAATAGTTTCAGTTTTCACCGCTTTTTCCTAGAAATGATAGTGCCATAGCAAAAATTATTACTGCAAATAAAATAGCTACTATAGGAGAATCTACGTTTATTTCACTGATCATAGAGCCTCCTATGATAGAAATTATGATTATTAATATTGTAGCTATTAACAATATAGCTATTATTTTATTGTCTTTAACGAGATCTCCAATTTCAATTCCTGTCATTGCAAGAAATAATACTACAATTAAGAGTATTATTATTACTATTATACCGATACCAAATATGTTTGTAAATACTTCGCCTAAAGAATATGGGACAGGCATGTAATTAATCAAAAAGAATGCAATTGTAATTGCTATCAAACCATTTACAGAATATTCTTCTGATATAAATTTAGTTTTTGTTAATATTCCATAAACTATGGCTAATGTTAATAACCAAGGCAATACAAAGTCAAAAAAACCAAATCTTCCTAAATTTCCTAGTAAAACTTCTATTGCAGACATGTATACACTATTATTATTATAATATTGTTTGACATAAGTATTAAAAATGAAAATTATTTTAGATACAAATTTTTTATTGATTGTTGAGAAATTCAAAATAGATATATTTGAAGAATTTAAAAAATTAGGAAATTATAAACTTTATACATTGGATTCTGTAGTATGTGAATTAGAAAAATTGAATAAAGGATGTAGCAAAGTATCAATATCATCTAATATAGCATTAGAATTAATAAAAAGGATGAAAATAAATGTATTAAAAACGTCATGTGGTAGAACACCTGATCAAGAATTTCTATTTTTGAATGATTTTTTAGTTGCAACTCAAGATAGAGCATTGCGAAAAAAATTGAAAGAAAAAAACATAAAAACAATTTATGCCAAACAAATGAGATACTTGGTTATAGATTAGATTTTCAATTTATTATTTATTATTTTAATTACATTTTTGAATGTGTCATTTACATCAATTTCTTCTTTAACTTCTGTTATTTCTAAAGATCTAGCAAAATTTTTATATATTTTTTTTGCATTGTCTTGAATATATTTATTTCCATCTGTTCTAACACCTTTGGGTTCACCAGAATATGTTTCTGAATCTATGAATATAACGAGATCAGGCTTAGGAAAAAACTTATTTATTTCTCTTATCCAATCTATTGAGATTTCAGTTCCCTGAAAAGCAAAAGAACTGTGATAATATCTATCGCATATAACTATTTTACCAGAAGATAATCCTGGGTTTATTACTTTTTCAACATGTTCTGCTCTGTCAGCTGCAAAGAGTAAAGCATCGAATATAGGATTGTTAATATCCTTTATAAGATTTTTAAGATTTCTTCCTATTTTGCCGCCGTCCCAATATTCTGTAGTAAGAACAACTTTTTCTTCTCCGAACTTTTTTGTGAAATATTCAAATAATTTTGTTGCTATTTGAATTTTTTGAATAGATTTTACTGTTTCTATTACTATAAAATTTCCCATTATATCAACTTATTTGTATCAATTATGCCAATATATTAATAAATAACATTAAAAAATACATATATGAAAGAGATTTATGTTATAGGACACAAAAACCCAGATACAGATTCTATATGTTCTGCTATTGCGTATGCGTATTTTAAAGAAAAAAATGTAATTTCTGCTAGATGTGGAGAAATTAATCCTGAAACAGAGTATGTATTAGATTATTTTGGAATTGAACCACCTACGATTATATTGGATGGTAGTGGAAAGAAATTGATATTAGTTGATCATAATGATTTTACACAATCAATTGATAATGTGAATAAAGCAGAAATAGTAGAAGTTTTAGATCACCACAGGATAAATTTTTCTTATCAAATTCCTATTAATTTTCACACAGAAATGGTAGGATCAACTGCTACAATCTATTACCGCAATATATTAAGGGAGAAAGAGAAACCTGTATTTTATGATGCTTCGAGGATTAACGAGTTACATTTTCCGATTTCGTTTGTTCGTCCTTCTTCAACATTCCCATTTCCTAAGGACGCTGAAGATTCTGTAGAATTGGCATATAGCATGTTAAAATTAGTTGATTGTGTTGGTTATAAAAACCCTAATGACATTATCATTTGTGATGACGTAGTACTTAGGGCATCAAAAATATATAGTATAATGAACGTTGTAAGTCACAGGAACCCTTTTCCATTTTACCCGGTTGAAAAGGGTAATATTTTTAATCAAACATCTTACATACAATTTGAAAACACTGAAGATATA
>DAOWOJ010000015.1 GCA_030642125.1 Candidatus Aenigmatarchaeota archaeon
ATGAGTTATGAAAAAAACGTTTCTGGAAAATCAGAATTGTATGTTAAAATTTGTATAATAGGACCTTTTAATTCTGGAAAATCTAGTATAGTCCACAAACTTGCTGAAGATATTTTATCTGATAAAAAATTCAATTCAACAATATCATTAGATTATAATTTAAAGCAACTAAGTACGATAGATTTGAATATTTTTGGAGAAACTGGATGTAATATGTTTGATTTTATGAGTGATATTATATTAGAAGGACAAGGAGGATTAATGGTAGTTGTAGATTCTCTTTGCCCAGAAACATTTAAATCAGTAAAAAATTTCATGAATGAAATAATTAGTATAAAGAATATACCAACAGTAGTTTTAGCAAATAAACAAGATTTGAGTGGAGCTTTTTCGCCAGATACAATAAAAAAGAAGATGGAATTGTCAGACGAAATTCCTGTTATCGGTACAATTGCGAATAATGGAAAAAATTTGGAATTATCTCTGAGAAAATTATTAGACAAGATTGTAAACATAAAAAAATCTAATTAATTGCAATTTTTATCAATTTAATATAAATAATACTAATTAAATCATTTTTCTCATCAATAAGTATAATATAAATAAAAAATTAACATGCCAAATTTCAACAGGCATCTGGAATTTTCTGTGGCATGTTCTTTTTTTATTTTGATATTTATTTTTATTTTGTATTATTATGGCATTATTCAAAATTTATTCTCAGCAATTTTTTTCGGTATATTTTTTTTCATATTTGGATCTATATTACCTGATATAGATTCTTCAAATAAAAAAAATTCATCAATTTCATTCAGGATTTTTAATGTATTCTTGTTAGGATTTTCGTTTAGTTTTTTAATTCAAAAATTTCATTTTTTGTTTTCACTGATTAATAGCATTTTCTGTGTATTAATTTTCTCTTTTTTAATGAATTTAACAAAGCACAGGTTTGGGGTTATTCATTCAGTTGAGGCTGGGATAATATACGCTTTTTTGATATATATATTATGTTCCAAATTATTGATAATCGATTTATTCTTTATATCTTTATTTGCATTTATGGGGTTCTTATCACATCTTTTTTTGGATAAAAAAGAAGGAGGAGTAAAATTTAGTATGTTTTTGATTATAAAAGTTTTAAATTATTTATTTAAATAAATAATTGCTGAGCTTTATAATTATATGAATTGTCCTTTTTGTAATATTTATAAAAAAAACATTGTTTTGGAACAAGGAAAAAATGTTTTCGTTATTTTTAGCAATCCGCGATTAATGCCAGGACATTTGTTGGTTATTCCAAAAAGACATGTTGAAAAGATTTCAGAATTAAATTCAGAGGAACAACAAGAATTATTGGACACTGTTGTAAAATTTCAAGAAAAAATTCTAGACAAGATTGCTGTTGGATGTGATATAAAGCAAAACTATAGACCTTTTCAAAAGAAAGGTGGTTTATCGATTAATCATCTTCATATTCACTTACTTCCGAGGAAACTGTTTGATGAACTTTATGAAAAATGTCAAAAATTTGAAACAAATATTTTTAAAGAATTAAAAACAGAAGAATTCGAAAAAATCTTTAAAATTCTTTCAGAATGATTATTCTCCTCTAATTTTTTTCCATTCTTCGTCACTTAGTTCTGGTGTTATAGTCGCTTTTTTTTCATCTTTTTCACCATTTTTTTTTGTTAATATTTCAACAAATGCATCTTTATATATTCTGTGACATGTTTCTATACGTTGACCAAATGTTGTTACTGCTCCTATATATTCTACATAATCATCTGTTACTTTTTTTCGTTCTTCTTTTATTCTAAGTTTTAAAAATTTCATTTTTTTTGGTGTTAATGTTCCTTCTCTAATAGAAAAATCTTCATTGAATTCTATTGCAAAAATCAATGAATCAACAACAGGCTGATCCCATGTTCTACCATCCATTTTATTATTCTCCCACTCAAAATCCATATTTTCTCCTACTACATGATGTTTCATTTTTCAACTCCTTTATTTTAATATGTTAATTTATTCAATTTTACATAAATAAATTATTCTTTTATTAGCATTATTAATTCTATAATAATGCATCATAGATGATATCGATTAGTAATTGATAATTTTCTATTGTATAAAAATATTTAAATATAGTAAACTAAATAAAGATTATATGGAAGAAGAGCCTCTTAGAGTTAGAATACCAAGACGTGGTGAAATTCTAGCAGTTGTAGAACAAGTTTTAGGATGCAATAAACTTAGAGTTAAATGCATGGATAATAAGATTAGACTATGCAGAATTCCAGGAAAGATGATAGGTAAATATAAAAGAAAATTATGGGTAAGAAAAGATAGTCTGATTTTGATTGAACCGTGGCAAGTTCAGTCAGACGAAAAGTGTGATATGATATATAAATATAACAGAACTCAATCAAATTGGTTGATTAAAAAAGGTATGTTGAAATTTGGGGATGACATTGAAAGTACTTGAGATTAATGATGAACGAAAATCAATTTTATTAAATTGTAAAAAAGACATAGAAAAAATTGGAAAATTGAAGATAGAAGTCAATCAAGATGTAGTTATTAATGGTGACCCATTACAGGAAATAATCGTTGCAGATGTCGTAAATGCGATTTCGATAGGATTTTCTCCTGAAAGAGCATTTAATTTGTTTAGAGAATCTTTTGGTTTAGAAATAATTTCTTTGCCTGGTATGTTAGGAAACAAAAAATTAACAACAATAAAAGCAAGATTGATAGGTAGAAATGGAATAACAAGAAGAAAGATAGAATATTCAACAAAAACATTTGTTTCAATATATGAAAAAAACGTTAGTATAATTGGAGAATGGAAAAACATATATGTTGCCAAAGATGCAATAATGGCATTGATAAAAGGACGTTCACATTCAATGGCATATAAGATATTAAATAAATGAACAGTGATATTATGGATGAAAATAACATTAGTGAAATTGCTATTAAAATGGCAAATGATAATAGGGAAATAAGCATATCAGAATTTTTTGAAAAAAATAGACATCTATTGGGATATGATTCAAAAACAAAGGCATTATTAACATGTGTGAAAGAAGCTATAGATAATTCTTTAGATGCAACAATCGATTCAAAAATATTACCAGATATACACGTGAGATTAAAGAATATAAAAGATGATATATTTAATATTGCTGTAAAAGACAATGGACCTGGTATAGTTCAGAGTCATGTTCCAAGGATATTTGGAAAATTATTATATGGATCTAAATTTCATAGATTGAAACAAACACGTGGACAACAAGGAATAGGAATTTCGGGTGTTGTATTATATTCTCAATTAACGACTGGTAAACCTACAAAAATACAAACTTCCATTGGTGATGGAAAAGTTCATGATTTTGAAATAATGATAGATATAGTTAAAAATGAACCTGAGGTAATAAAACATACTGTTAAGGATGGCATGTGGCATGGAATAAGAGTCGAAACAAATGTTGTTGGTAGATATATAGGTGGTAAACAATCAGTCAAAGAGTTTTTGAAAGAAACATCGATAGCAAATCCATTCGCAAGAATTGTATTTAATGGTCCGAATGAAAAGAAAATATTTCCAAGAGTTATGGAAGAACTACCTAGTGAGGCAAAAGAAATAAATCCACATTTGCATGGGGTTGAATTGGGAATCTTTAAGAGGATGTTAAATAATACAGAAACAAATACTCTTTTAAATTTTTTAACTAAAGATTTTAGTAGGGTTGGTGCGCAAACTGCAAAAAAGATATGCAAAGCATCAAAATTAGATATAAAAAGCAATCCTAGAGAAATAAAAAATATTAAATCAGATAAATTATGGAATGTCATACAAAAAACGAAACTTATCAAGCCTTCGACATTATGTTTAAGTCCAATAGGTGAAGATGTATTATCAGAAAGTTTAAAAAAACAATTCAAACCAGAATTTTTAGCGTGTTTTACTAGACCGCCTGCTGTATACAGAGGAATTCCATTTTTAGTAGAAGTGGCTATTGCATTCGGCGGAGAAATAAAAAATACAAATGTAATTAGATTTGCAAATAAAGTTCCTCTTTTATATCAAAGTGGGGATTGTGCTATTGTGAAAGCCATTTCTAGTATTGATTGGAGAAGATATAAATTAGAACAACCAAGTGGAAAAGGTGTTCCGAATGGACCAATAGTTATAGTAGTTCATATGTGTTCTATGTGGTCACCATTTACGTCAGAGTCGAAGAATGCTATCGCATCTTATCCAATGATAATAAAAGAGATTAGATTATCACTTCAAAATTGCGCAAGAAAATTTAAAATATACACAACTAATAAAAGAAATGAATTCGAAGCAGAAAGGAGACAACAGAGAATGAAAAGGTATTTTCCAATAATAGCAGATTCTATATCAACTTTAACGAATAATGAAAAACAGGAAATATTTCAAAAATTAGAAGAATTGATATAATTAAAATATTTAAATCAATTAATTATATAGTATTGATATGAGAAAAGAATCGTTAATATTTATGTCTATAATGATGATTTTTATTTTTATTCCTACTTGTATTTCTTTAAAAGACGGTAGTAAGCAAGAACAATTTAGATTTGTTGAAGTTGGTTGCAAAGACAGTTGTTACATTAGTTCTGGTATATGTATAGAAAGATGCTGGGAAGGATATAAAGAATGTTATTTTGATTGTGAAAACGAATATTGTGAAAACAATTGTTATATTAATAATGTTCAATGTGTGTTACCTTGTGAAGCCAGTTTTGGATTGTGCAAAGAAAATTGTTAAATTTATGTGATATCATGTTCGGAAAAAATGGTGTATACGAATATCTTAAACAGAAAAAGAATAAAATGCATATGACACTTATAGATCCTGATGAACAAGACGTAGAAACGTCTATGGAAATATCAAAAAAAAGTTTTGAATATGGAACAGATGCAATAATGATAGGAGGAAGCTGGGGAGATATATATAATGATAAATTGGAACAAACTATATTGAAAATAAAAGAAGCTACAAATAATTGTTTGCCAATAATTTTATTTCCTAATTCTGCACAAGGTCTTTCCAAGAATGCTGATGCTGTTTTCTTTATGAGTTTATTTAATTCAAGATTGCCGCAATATATAATAAATGAACCAGCTAAAGGAGCACTTATTATTAAAAAATATGGAATAGAGACTCTTCCAATGGCATATCTAGTTATAAGGTCTAACTCATCTGCTGTTGGAAATTGGGTTGCTGATGTAAAACCAATTCCAGAAAATAAACCTGAATTGACAGTATCATATTCGCTTACAGCTAAGTATTTTGGTATGAAGATGGTGTATTTAGAAACTGGATCTGGTGCTATGTCAACTGTTCAGAATAATATGATATCAGAAACGAAAAAGATGATCGGAGATGATATGTTTCTGATAGTTGGAGGCGGAATCAGGGATGGAAAAACCGCTAAAGAAAAAATAGATGCTGGAGCAGATATAATTGTTACTGGTACTATAGCAGAGAAGAATTGTGATAAACTTGAAGAAATAATACGAATGATTAAACAATAGACATGTTTTTATATTTTGTTATCGTAGCATAACTTACTGTAACAATTATTGGCAATAACAAAATCAATATCTCAGAAGTTAAGTATATGACATTATTCAATTTCAATAATGGGAGACCAATAAGCAGTGAGTCAATTATATAATGTGCAGATATGACAGAAGTTAGACCATATTTCAAAAAGAACAATCCAAATATTATTCCTATGATAGTCACTTCTATGATTCTTGTGTATACAGGAAATATTATATAGCTAGAATGACCACATCCCCATATAAAAGCAGGTATAATAATCGCTAATACAGTAAATTTTAAATATTTTTTACAAAGTGGAATTGAAAACAATCTGAATATAAATTCCTCTGACACAGATGCCAAAATGGCTATTAGAAGAGGTGCTAAAAATGGCAAAAATGTTCCTAAAATATTTGAATATGGTGCATCGGCTGGGACCCACACACCAAATCTTCTTCCAAATATATAAAATATTGTGAAAAAGCCCAATATCATAAAAGCTAGGGCATAGCCACGCAAAGAATCTTTTACAAATTTTTTTGAGAAATCTTTTTGTTCTGTATTCAAAACCAAATTTTTCTCTCCATAAACTTCACGACATATACTTTCTCCACCAGATCCAGAAAAAACTACATATGCTCCATAAAAAATGGTTGATATTAAAGTCATTATAATTAAAGTTAATTGAAATGTGCTTTTTTCCATGAAAGTTGGATAACTTAACATAGACAATGGAATAGAATTAATCGAAGAGGCTATCATTACTACAATCAATATGGCGGCAGCTATCATTCCAAATTTCCATTTTATATCTCCAGACTTATATTTTCGGATAGAAACAACAGCCGCAGCTATTATTAATAATAACATAAATACAGCACTGATTAATGATACCAATTGACCATGAGACATTTGATTTTTAAAATCTCTTTCAAATTCTTCTGGTATTTTTAGATATTCTGAATATCCACTGATCTCATTTCCTATAAGATTAACTCCAAGAATAATACTTGCATCTACGATTGCGTAATCTTTTTTCTTCCATTCAAAATTATAATCTGTTCTATTTGATTTTCTATCGCTATTTGATGATATTAATTCATAATCAGATAATTCGTTATATTTAGAAGCAAAATTTTCAGCTATAATTAATGCTTCTTCTTCAGATAAATCTGATCCTGATGTTGTTTCTGGAACAATATGTTCGAATGAAATTATATCGCTTGTTGACGGATTTATCATTATACCGAATTCTTCTTTTTCTAGCTCTTTGAACCATCTAATATACCAAAACCAAGTCGGAATTTCTTTATTCATCAATTCATTCGCTTTTTCCATTCCAACAGTATTCTGAAGATAAAAAGAAGTCATATTGTTTCCGCCAAACATTATCAGACTTTCATAATCATTTAAATCGAACCCTAATTCTTGCATAAACGATGTCCCTAATGACAATGCTTCTTCTTTTGATACTGATATATCCATAGAAATTACAGGAGAAGACATATCATGGAATTGTATAAAAATAATAATTCCAATTATACCTAGTATACATATTAATAAGTCTGTTTTCAATATAATCATTTCACATAATTAATTTATATATAAATATTTGTTTTATGAATTATAAAGTAGTGATAACATGAACACTATTATTGAATCAGCTTTTAATAAATTACAAGAAGAACCGGAATTCTCTGAACCAGTTATTGAAACAGATTCGGAAATGATTAAGATGAATACAGAATTAAAGAAAATTTTAGAAGGTAGAAAAGCAGAAATAAAAGTCGTTGGTACAGGTGGAGCAGGTGGAAACACTATAACTAGGTTGTTACAAGTTGGTGTTGTTGGAGTAGAAACGGTTGCTATCAATACAGATGCTCAAGATTTATTATACACAGATGCTGATATAAAAATATTAGTTGGAAAAAGTATAACTGGTGGATTAGGAGCTGGCGCAGATCCAAAGATAGGTTTTGAGTCTGCAAAAGAATCAAGAGAAGAAATAAAAAATGCTTTAGAAGGAGCTGATATGGTATTCATCACATGTGGATTGGGTGGTGGAACAGGTACCGGAACATCTCCTGTAATAGCAGATATTGCAAAAAAGATTGGAGCATTGACAGTTGGGATAGTTACATTACCATTCACAATGGAAGGAAAAATGAGATCCATAAATGCAATGGA
>DAOWOJ010000056.1 GCA_030642125.1 Candidatus Aenigmatarchaeota archaeon
CAAGATCTTTTTCATTAAATAAAATTGATGGGAACTTTCCACTCAAACTTAAAGATGTCAAAACATCTTTTTCTCTTGTAATCAAATAAGCATTGTCCCAATCTATAATATCTAGATTTATAGTAAGAAAGTGAGAAACGGCGCTTGTTATTAAAACACAAGTTATGATTATTTCAATCGCATAAAAAACTGCTTTCAATTAACTATCACCCGCACTTTTAAAATGTTATTATTATCTGAATTTACAGCTATTCTTGTTATTTCTTCGCCGATTATATATTTACCACATTTTAAAGTTTTTTTTTCATCTATTATCTCAACGTACAAATCATTTTCAACAAACAACATATCTTTTATCTTATCGTAATCTCTGTTACATAAACGCATGAAATTATTTATTTTAGTCATAGACAAATAATTGTTTTTATTTTCTTTTTCGTCGACAAATCCTGGAATAGTTACTTTATTTAATTTCCAGTTGTTTGGATATCCTGTGTCAGAAACAAGTATTTCTGAAATTTGAAATGCTAACACTTTCAAATGCGCACTACGGCTCTTATCAGCAAATAATGGCATCAATTCAGTAATATAAAAATAACACCATACAATTAATAGACCAAATATTAACATTGATGTAACAAATCCTATATTAAAAACTTGACTTTTCATCTAAAATCAACTAAATTAGATTTAACTTTATTAAAATTTCGAATACTATAATCACAGATAAACACATTATTAGAGAATGCTTTGTTCCTGATGTTATTGAATTTTCGCTAATTTCTCCAACTACAAGACCAGAGAAAAATGCAAGAATAACAGACATTAAAAACATTAAAGTTATGTAATATGAATTTTCTGTAATTCCAAGCATCTCTCCAACTGTATTAAAAATAATGCATGGAAATTCGTTTGTATCATGACATGGAATCATAGCACTTAATTCAATTGTTTCCATGCTAGTTGTTACAGAACTTTCGCTAATTATTGGAATCATAAAATCTAATAATAGAAGTGAAATTACCAAAAACATATAACATATGAAATATAGTGTTATAATATGATTATACATCATACTTTTTCTTTTCTCTTCCATTTCATTTAATTTTCTAATATACTTTGAAATTGATTCTATGGAAAGTGTTATATCTCCACCAGAATTATAAATTTCTATGAATATATCAATGCATTCTTCTATATTTTTTGATTTAGAATGAGACTTAAATATTTCCATAGATTCTATGAATGGAATTCCCCAACTCAACTGCGATGAAAGTTTTTTAATATTTTTTGATAATTTACCATAATCTCTTACTGAACATTGAATTATCGATTCTGTTATACTTATACCAGATTTGCAAATCTCACTGATATCGCTCAAGAAAATTGGCAATTGTTTTTCAGCTTCTTTTATATATTTTTGTTTTAAATAGTTTTTCACTAAAGGAATCGAACAATTTATTATTATAACAAATATTATTGAATTAAGTCTTATACCAATTCTATCAAACAAAGAAAATATAATAATTAATAAAGCAATTGATGAGATAAATATTATTATTATTTGCAGTCTTTGTTTAACTATTTCAGATATATTTGTTCTCATATATTTAAACTCCTGGATATAATTTTTTTAATAAAATTATAAAAATGATTGAAATTGATGGAATTACAACGAATGGCATCATAAAGTGTATCATTAATGTATTGCCACCGCCTCCCATTGCGCCGAATACTACTGTTAAAACAATAATAAAAATAGAACCTGCTACTACTACAGTTAAATATACTTCGCAAATTAAAGATACAATCTCAGAGTATTTTTCTAACATGTTAACATAATTTTTCATAAATTTATCAGAACTAATTTTAATAAAATTTTCAATATCCGCGCCGCTTTCAGTATTTGATGCGAATTCCAACAAAAAATTTTTCCAAGTTTCTGATGGAGATCTATATGCAGCAGATTTTAAAACAGTAATAAAATTTGTTCCAAATAGTTTAATATCTCTGTTTATCTTAGTTATTTCTTTTAATAATTCCTTATTAGTGCTAAATCTTTCTGTATTTTCAAATATTGCCTGTGGCGTAACACCAGAACCAGCGATTGTTCTCATATATGATGTAATAAAAGGTAAACTTACATCAATTTTATTCGATCTTGATTTTTTTATTAACGATGGATACCATATGAAAATAGAAAAACATACTAAAGATGATACTAATGATATAAAAATAGAAAATAAAATTGGAAATGAAATTTTAATATATAATAAAAGTATTGCAATTGATACAAAAAGAGATATCATAAAAACTAAAAAACATGTAAAAATAATTACAGAAACATATTCATCCAAAGAATATGATAATCCTGATTTGTATAAATCACTTTTTAAATTATTAAATTTCTTTATGTATGGGTCAGCTATTTTACCAAATATATCATACGAAATTTGTTTGTACGTTTTCATTTATTAATATTTATGTTAATTATGTTAAGTTATTTAACAATATCAGCTAATTTTGAAGGATTTGAATAAAACATTTGTACAATTTCTGCAAAATTTCTATAATCATTTATTTTTTCTAAATATGCGCGATTCAAAATTTTAGATCTATTTTTTATATCATTTGTTATAGAGGATTTAGTAATTCCATTTTCTATTGCAATCTTTTCTAATAAAAAGCTGTTTTTTATTATAAAATCGTCTTTAAAAGGGTCCCATTTAAATATTTCATTTACGTTCATTTTATTTTTAGTATGATCATAATTGACAATTTCTATAATTTTATCAACTCTTCTGCCAGATATTTTTCCAGATTTTACATTAGTTAAAAATATTATTATATCAAGATTCTCTATTAAACTAGGAGATAAGTTTATTGGTTTTGTTGTTAATCTATCTATTACTCTATCTAAAGAATCAGCATGCATAGTGGATATTCCAGGGTGACCTGTTGCTATCTGTTGGAACAAAACATATGCTTCTTGTCCTCTGATTTCACCGACTATTATATAATCTGGTCTTTGTCTTAAACTGGCCTTCAATAAATCGAACATGTCTACTTCACCTATTTTCTTTTTTCCGACAATAGTAGTAGCTATTCTAGCTACTTCGCAAATCCAATGCGGATGTGATAGCATAATCTCTGGTGTTTCTTCTATGCTTAATACCTTCATGTTCTGTTTTATGAATGATGATAATACATTCAATAAAGTTGTTTTTCCAGCTGCTGTAGAACCGCAAATTAAAATAGATTTACTCTTTTCAATACATAACCACAAATATGCCAACATCTCTGGGGATAGGGTTTTATTTTCTATAATATCTGTTGGAGTTAATGGAAATTCAGTAAATTTTCTAATTGTAAAATTAGAACCTTCTTTGGCTATATCAGATCCTAGTGTAGCTTGTACTCTGCTGCCATCTGGGAGCGAACCGTCCATTAAAGGTTTTGCTATAGATATCGATTTTTTACATTTCTGAGATAATTTTTCTACAAAAAAAACTAATTCTAACTTTGTTTTAAAAATTATATTGGTAATAACTGATCCAATTTTTGGATCTCTATGATAAATATAAACAGGAATATTTACTCCATCTACACTTATATCTTCGATATATTTATCTCTAATCAAAGGTTCTATTTTTCCTAAACCAATAAAATCTCTAAATATATAATATTTCATTTTTTTTATTTGTTCTTTTGAAATATCAAAATCATAAAAATCAAGTATATCGTTTATATGCTTATCTAAAAAAGATTTTGCCATAGAACTTGTAATCTTTGAAAGATCTATATCGAATTTTTCTTTTAGCGAATTTTTAACTTTGTCTATCACATATTTTTCTTTGTTATCAAGTTCTGGTTCAATGACATTATATATTAAAATATTTTTTTCATTATTCCATTTTATATTTGCATAACAACTATCATTTATTAAATTGTAAGTCATATCAAGATTCTTCAATTCAAATGTTGGTAATATAGATACATGTGTTTTTTTTATTATCTTTGATAAAATATCAGAAAATTTTGTACC
>DAOWOJ010000076.1 GCA_030642125.1 Candidatus Aenigmatarchaeota archaeon
AATTAAATTACTTATTATTTATTTCTTCGTGTTAATATTTTATCTCATATGTATTCATATAATATTGTATATATACTATAATATATGTGTAAATGGCATTTCTTTTTTTTTTGGACTACGAGACAAGGCTCATAGACAGAAAATTCATTTGTATGAACGAAAAAGGTATTTCTATTTTTGATATGTTTTTTATTTGTTTTTTCATGCATAATAATCAACAAGAAGGATTTTGAAATATTGATCCATTTTTAAAAGTTTCTATATAGTTTCTTGCAATAACATATTCAATATCTACTAATTGAATTATTAATTATTATCAAAATAATAAATAAATTTGAAAACCTATTTTTATTCACCATAATCTTCATCTTTCTTTACAAATCTTATTATTGGAGAACGAATTAAATCCTATTTTTCATTGTATCTCTTTTTACAATATAATTTCTTCATTTTAAATTTTAGCATTACAATTTTTTTTATATTTTTGATCAATCCCACTAATTTTATTTTAAAATCTCTATTAACTGTATTATTTTTATTAATTACAGTAACACTTGTATTTGATATCATTGAGATTATATAATTTTTCATATCTTCTACTGTAATTATTTCTCTATTGGATCCAATACATTTCATCAAATTTCTCTTAATATTTCCAAAATGTCTATCACATGAACATTTTGAGTGATATTCGCATTTATAAATAATAATAATAGTGTTTTTGCCTTTAATATTAAACATTTGAAATAATAAAGATATAATTATATTGTTCTTGTTTATTGGTGCATTGTCTAGTGAAATGAATACTTTTGTATATTCTTCTATATTATAGTATTTGATAAATTTATTCCAAAAAATAGATATAAATTCATTCATAAGCAGTGAATCATGATTCAAATCAGGAGATAATATATCAAAATATTTCCATTTTCTATTTTTTGAAGAAAATGTAGTAGCATTGAAAAAAGTAATTGGTGTTTTTTTATAATATTCTATCTGGCTCTCTGACTGTTTATAAGGAAGTCTTAAATTCTCAGCTAAATCTATATCTATAAGTAAATATTTGCATTTCAAATTATTCATTAAATTGTTGAAATCAATCAACTTTTCTTTATGCTCAGAATATCTGTTATGTATAACATCATTACATATAGAGAATTCACAATATTTAATTTTGTATTCTATTTTTAGGTATTTCAACAACAATCTGCAAAAATAGGAGTAGCTAATATCAACACCCTTTTCATCACAATATTATTTGATAAAATATCGAGTCTTGTTCTAGTTGTTCTTAATAAATAATCATATTTTTTAATATAAAGATTATAATCTATGCTACACATTTGATGAAGATATTTGAAAATTTCTGTTTTATAATCTCTTCTAAAAGATAGCTTTGTTTGATTCATTATGGTTTTACGATTCAATTTTTTAAAATGGACATTCCAATGGCCTATATGAAAACCTTTTGATCTTTTACCACATTTGCAGCATATAAAACCATTCTTCAATGTTAATAGTTTTCTGTATTTATAACCAATTCTGGATATAAACTTATCATATTCTCCCTTTTCTATACTCATATTTATGTTTTTTCAAATTATTTAGAAATCCTGAATAATAGATAAAGGGTAAACCATTATCTAGAAGAATTTTCCCTTCACTTGCAAAATGCTTAAAAACAGATAAACTGTCATCATCAACAATATCAATCTTATTATTTGTATTGTCTTGAAGAACATAATATATATCTTGAATGATGAAACTGAACTTAATATCAGGAAGATATTTTAATTCTCTATACTTAAGAGAATATATATTTTTGATAATGTTTTTATTTATTTTAACAATTTTTAGTAATACAGGAAGTATTGAAATAAAAATATTATACAATTGACTTTCAATTTTCAATTTTATTTATATATTTCCCCAAGAAAACCTTACAAACTGATAACTTCTGCATTCTAATAAATTAGAATGTTTAAAGGAGTGGTATTTATCCTAAGCAAATATTTCTAAATTCTATTTTTATCTTTTGGTTCTATCTTTAGAATCTCATATTACTCTATTTTATCTTTTAAAATATAATCTACTCCTATTTCAACAAATTCATAGGAATATATACCAAAAATATTATATACCTGACTAAACATGAGTTTTAAACGATATAAAAAAGGTGAAATTATTTGTAAGTACTATAATATGTAATAGATATTGAACCATATATAAAGTTATATATTTTTTGAGACCGAAAGTTGAAATAGATATACTATATATAATGAGTGAGATCTTTGGTTGATTGAGTTATGATATACTGGTATATATGGCAAATATATTATATATCATAAAAATTTTATGATTGAAAAAGTTAATATTATGATATATATAGATATTTATCAAACAAATATGGAATGTAATCAGTACTCGCCGTTCAATTAATAAAAAAATACAAAAAGATATATCAAATATTTTGATTAATTTTGTACAAACTAGTGAATGGGACAGGTGAAATAATATTTCCACATTCTATATAATTCAAATATAACAGATATTTTGGACGAAATATTTTGATTTGGACGACAGAAGACCATTTGTCCATCGTCCGTCATTCACACATATACTGATAGTTGATTGATATTAGTTATTATATGAGTGGTTCTCTTTTTATTTTTTTCGCGACGATGGCAAATTACGACATTATTTTTTATTTGTAAAATAAATGATTAAACTCATTTATATACTAATAAAATAGATATTGTATATTGTATATTTTCATATTAAAATAGTAAAATCATTTTTATAGTTTTTTTAGAATAACAATGTTATCCATGATATTTAAATGATAGAACTGATTTTTCTTTTATATATTGTTGTTGTTTCGAGAGAAATTGATTTTTTCTAATATTATTTGAATAAATAAATGATTTTCTTCACAATTTTTATTAATTTTGATATAACTATCAATAATGTGGCTGAAATATTTGTTTTTTGTTTTCAATGCTTACATTTTTACGAATATTAAGAAATTCTGAAAATAGTATTCTCATTGATATTAACAATATTAATTACACTAATTTAATGAGTGTTGCACAGAATGAACTCAATGAAAATGCTAGAAATCCTTAATATTATCTAAGTAATGAATCAATCAAAATAAATGGAGAAAATTCAATGAATGCATTTAAATTATTGCATTTTAATCTATTCAAAGAGAATTCTCATCCTTCTATCTATTTTGAAACAAATAAAATAGTTGAAAATAACAAAAGAAAAAGAAGAATACAGGAAAATTGGAAATCAAAATTATTTATGGATAAATTAAAAGTAAAATATCCAAAATTGAGTAAATATTTTAAAATATATGATAAAAACAAAATCATTTGTGCTTGTAGTTTAATAACTAGCGATTTATATGTCGGACATATAAAAGAACATATTCAAAGGAAATTTCATATAAAATTGGATAAAAAAAGAAAATATAT
>DAOWOJ010000049.1 GCA_030642125.1 Candidatus Aenigmatarchaeota archaeon
GCATCTTTTGCACAACAATGCGATTTTGTCGTTTCTTCGATAAATGTACTATCTTGAATCAATAAATCAGCATTCTTAGAAATTTTCTTCATGTTTTCGCACGGTCTAGTATCACCAGAATAAACTACTTTTAACCCTTTAATCTTTTTTGCAATTTCATTTAATTTTATTTTTTTACTTTTTAATTCTATCTCTTCGTTTATTTTTATTGTTCTTAACATTGTACCTTTTAATCCATATTGTTCTGCAACAACAGGATCTATATGCCATTTATCTTTTTCTTCAAAACAATATGCTACTGCAGGAATAGAATGTTCAACTGGAATCGAACTTATTTTATAATACTTTGTATCTAATATTTTTTTTATAATTGGTTTTTCAAATTGCACATTTTTACTCTTGATATTGAATCTAAGATCAAAATAACCTAAATCTAATAGAATTTTTATAAATTTTTCCGCTTCTGGCCCATAAATATATAAATTTTTTTTTCTGCCTTCTAAATTCATTGACTGAATCAATCCTATAAGTCCTGCAAAATGATCTGCATGCCAATGACTTATAAATATTCTATCTATTTTCATAAAACTAAGATTAGCTATCTGCATTTGTCTTTGTGCACCTTCGCCACAATCAAAAATAAAACAATCGCATATATCAGATTGATATAAAAAATAGAGACATGCATGTGATCTCTCTTTAGATGGTATACCAGCAACTGTTCCTAGAAAATTTATCTCTAACATATTTCATTACCTTAGTTTTTCTGGTTCAAAGAATGCTCTCAGAAATTTTGCAAAATGTTTATTTTTTTCAATCAAAGTATAAATTTGATTTGTCGAAAGAATACTAAATTTATTAGATATTTCAGTAGCGATATGTGAAGGAATCCCTTTTTCAATCAAAATGTTATATTCTTGCTTCAGTGTATCATTTAATTTTTTTCTTGCACTCTTCCATGTCCTATTAATTTCAAAAACTAAGTTATTATTTTCGATAATAGGACCATTTATAACATTTTCTTCATTTTCATATCTACGAAAAAAATCTTCGCAACTATGTATTGAAAATACATTTGGTCCAATTCTTTTTTCTATTTCAGGAAGTTCTGATATTTCCATTTCAAATAATGCGTAGCATATATTTTCGTCTATTATATAATCATTTTTAAACACTTTAAATTCATATTCCATTAATATATTATCTAATCTTTTGCAGAATTTTTTAAATTGAGAATAAAATATTTCGTCAACTACATTCGGTTTTTTAAATTTTATGATTATAATTTCCATTTTTCTTTTATCTATTTTTCTTTTAAATTCTTTAACATTCAATTCCTTTATTTTCTTTCTATAGAAAAAAGACTCTGATGGATTTTTTAAAAAATCAGCTGATTTTTTTTTGAATAAAAAGAAATTTTCTGAAGATATTGCTGCAGAAACATTTCTATTAGAATCTATTGGATCTATTACTCTCAATATTTCATTTTTAAATTTCTTTTTTATTATATTTCTATCTTCATATAAATTTTCTATATCTATAATTTTTCCTGATTTCCAATTTATCGAATCTTTTAAAACTTCTTCAAATGACATATATTTTACAATCAATAATTCACATAGATATCCAGAGAATCCTTGAACAGGAAAATTAGCTCCATATATGTTTTGCGCATTACAAAATTGCTTTAATAATAATACTTGTTCAGATAGTTCTTTATTTAGACATTTTTTTAAATATTTTACATGTAGTGGTGATCTATCAACAGATGATCGTATTTTTCCTGAAGAAGTCATGTCATAACATGGTACAATATCTACAAGAAATTCGCCAATTATTCCTCTAACATAAGGATGTTCGGCATAAGATATCTCAGCCTTTCCACCTAGTTTTTTTATTACACTCTTACCAATATGCAAACCATATTCTTCTAATCTATCTTTTTCAATTTCATCAGAAAACATAATAAATAAATCAAATTCTTTTTTATTTCTGAGCCAAGTATCTCTGCTAAACGAACCTACAATAATCGCATTTCCTTTAAATAATTTTGAAATTTTATTTGTAATATCTAGTGCTCTATTAACCAATATATTCAATTTTCTTTTTTCATTATCAGTTGGTTTTATTTTTTTTAATACGCTACATGCTATATCATCTATTTTCATGATAATCATTACTTTAATATTAAGATAAAATTTCTCCCCAACCTATTAAGTTCCATTTATCTATATTTCTTTGCATTATTGATACTTTATCTTCTTTGAATACACATATAGGAAGTTGTAATTTCATTTCCATTTCATTTTTTTTTGTATGTACAACAATACCCAAAGTTTTTGTTGTTCCTATTATCAAAACCAATCTCTGTTTTTTTTCTATATTAGTTTTTTCTAATAGATGAACACGTAAACGTATATTAAAACTATTATCTGGTAAAGTTCCTGGAAATCCAATTACGGATCCAGATAAATTGTCTGACTTTGTTAAAGATGGATCAAGTTCAGTTTTTATTGAAATTAGACCACCCGGTCCAACTTCATCAACATTAAATCCACTTTTCTTTAATCCAATTATTTTTGTTGTTAATTGTATCCATGAATTTTTTCTTTTAACACCAGGTCTTATTTGAATTTCATCTCCGATCTTTAATTTTCCACAAATTAATGATCCTCCAATAACCCCACCTTTTAAATCTTTTATATTACTTCCAGGCTTGTTTATATCAAAAGAACGCATAATAAACATTTTTGGATTTTTTTTTATATCTCTTGTCGGTGTTTTTATTTGTGTTTCCATTATTTGTATTAATGAATCTATGTTAATAGAATTTTCTGCAGATATTGGAACTATAGGATATTCTTTTTCCAGTATTTCTATCATCAATGATTTAATCTTATTATAATTATTTTTTGCTAAATTTTTATCTACTAAATCTATTTTACTTTGAACAAATACAAAGTTCTTTATTCCAACAATCTTTGCAGCTATTAAATACTCTCTACTCTGTTTTCCTATTTGCTCGTTTGCAGGTATCAAAAATAATACTCCATCCATTGATGCAGCTCCTGATAATATTGTAGCAAGCAAACTCTCATGTCCTGGTGCATCTATAAAAGATACAGTTCTCAATATATCACATTCAGAAGAACAAATTTTACATTTTTTGCTAGATCCATAACAAAATGGAGATTCGCATTTTTTACATTTATAAAAAGTAGCTTCCGCATAACCTATTCTTATAGTAATTCCTCTTTTTATCTCTTCTGAATGCGTAGCCGTCCATTTGCCACTTAAACTTTGCACTAGAGTAGTTTTTCCAGAATCTACATGACCTAATGTACCTATATTTATTTCTGATACAGATTTTTCGTTTTTTATAAATTTCATCTCCATATAAGTTTTACGCACTTATAAATTAATTCTATCTTATGATATCACATATAAATAATTTCGAATTTATTATTTATTGTACTTAATTTGATTAAATTAAAGCAATATTGTTTATTATAATGTAAATAACTTTTATTTATGAATCAAATTTATAATATATAAATTTTATTGCAATATTATATAATTATGCAAAAAGAACATTCAAAAAAAACTTTAAAAGATATAAAATACGAATTGAAAGAAAAAATTAAATTATGCGATAATTATTTAAATAAATTAGAGTACTTGCAAGCCGATTTCGAAAATTATAAAAAAATTGTCGAAAAAGAAAAAATTGAATATGTCAAATTTGCAAATGAAAAGGTAATTATAAAGTTATTAAGTGTTTTGGATGATCTCGAATTTGCATTATTAAATATTACAGACAAAAAAGATAAAAATGGAATAAGATTAATATTTAATAACTTTAATAATATATTAAATAACTTTGGATTGAAAAAAATTGATATTGCAGATAAAAAATTTGATCCAAATTGTTGTGAAGCAGTCTCAATTGAAGAGACTGATGATGATGATCAAACCATTTTGGATGAAATTCAAAGTGGTTATATATTGAATGATAAAGTAATTAGATATGCAAAAGTTAAAATATCTAAAATAAGGGGATGATAATATGACAAAAGAAAAAATTATTGGTATTGATTTGGGAACTTCTAATTCACAGGCATCTGTAATGATTGGTGGAAAACCTGTTATAATACCGAGTGCAGAAGGTTCTACAATAGCTGGTAAAATGTTTCCATCTGTTGTCGCTTTTACAAAAGATAATCAATTGTTAGTCGGGGAACCAGCAAAAAGACAAGCTGTTTTGAATCCAGATAATACAATATTATATACAAAAAGAAAAATAGGAAGCGATCATAAATATAAAATTAATAACAAAGAATATACTCCTCAACAGATATCAGCATTTATATTACAAAAAATAAAAAAAGATTCTGAAGAATTCTTGGGTGAAAAAGTAAAAAAAGCTGTTATAACTGTCCCCGCTTACTTTAATGATAATCAAAGACATGCAACAAAAGATGCTGGTTCAATAGCAGGATTAGATGTTGTAAGAATAATTAATGAACCAACAGCAGCA
>DAOWOJ010000029.1 GCA_030642125.1 Candidatus Aenigmatarchaeota archaeon
ATAAATCCTTCTTCTGACCCTTCTTTTGAATGCACTAAGCTGCCATTGATGCATATAACAGAATCAAATTGATCTACAATATTCATAGAAACATCTTAGATTTTAATTTTGATAAAGAAGTTTCACTATAATCTCCATCACTTTCACCGCAACCAGAAAAATCAAACCGAAATACTAAAATTCCTGCTTCTGAAAGATTTTTTGCAAAGTTATCAAACATTCCATATTCTTCTTTAGTAACCCCAAAACCATGAGCCAAAATAACTGTTGGGTATTTTTCTTTATTAATTGAAGGAACGGTTTCTATTCCAACAAGTTTCTCATTATATTCATTCAGGATTGAAACCTTTGTTTCTCTCATACAATAATAGATAAAACAGATATATTATAAATACTTTGAGCTTTGGCACACAAAATTAAAGTTATTAGAAAAATTAAATTAATGCTCTAAGTGATTCAGAAACCAATCCTTACTTAACTTTATGATAATATCCATATAACCACAAAATCCATGGTCAGCATCATCAATAAGTTTCAACTTAGAATCTTTTGATAATAATTTAATTGCCTGTTCTGAATTAGTATAAGAAATACTATTATCTTTCTTACCATGAACTATTAGAATTGGGCAATTAACATTTTTAAGTAAATCCTTTTGATTAATATTTTCTAAATCATTAACTAATTGATAATCAAGAATTATGTTTTTGCGGATACCTTTTTCTATAATTTTTATAATTCTGCCTTCATCTTTTAGTTCTTTTAATTGGTTTGAAGAATAATGTTTCTTCCACCAATCGTAATTGATTCTATTTGTGATAGGAGCCCATAAAAACATAGTTTCAGTTTCAAAACATTTTAATGATACTAATCCACCTATACTCCAACCAAAAAGTCCAATTTTTTTGTAACCTTTTAGTTTCATAAAATTAATTGCAGATTTTAAATCATCAGTCATCTTATTAAGTGTAACTATTTCATTACAACTTTCTCCGAATCCACTGAAATCAAAAGTTAAGACATTAAAATTGGATTCATTCAGTGATTGAGCAATTTTATCAAATTTTCCATCTTCAGATTTATCTCCACCAATTCCATGAGACATTATAATAGCTGATTTTGATTTAGAAGAATAAAAATGACCTATTAATGATTGGTTTCTTGAATTTTTGAATACAACTCTTTTCATAATAAATTTGAATAGCTTAGAACATATATAAAGTTTCAGTTAATTTTACATCTTCAGAAAAACTAATCGCATAAAGAATTCAATTTCTTTTTCCAATCATAAAGAGACAATCTTTACATATATAATTATATTTTTTTGTTTTTCTAGTTATTCTTGAACCAAAAAAATCATCTTCTTTATTTGAATCTCTTTTTAAACATTATTTTTAGATTACTAATCAAACTATTTTTCTATCCATTTTAACATCTGATTTGATCATTTTTACTATTTCAGGAAATTCAGATATATTAAAATGTCCATTTTTATTTTCATAAATTATTATGTTTGCATTTTTTAGTTTCTTTCTGAATTTTTCAGCGTGAGAAATATGAATAACATCATCATCTTTAGAAAACATAAGATATAGATTTTTAGAATTTTTCTCAAGTAAAGATAAATCTGATTTAAGTTTAAATCCACCAACTAAATCTTCTTCAGATAAAGTATTATCATAAGGTGGACAAATTAAATAAGTTGAAAGTATTTTTTTAGGAAACTTATTTTCAGACAAATATTTTGCAAGAAAAATTCCACCTAGAGATGAACCAATCAAAATAATGTTATCCTTCAATTTAGAAAAATATCTTTCAAAATGGATTTTCCATTCTTCATATTTCGCATTATCTAGCAAAGGCATACGAGGTTTGATGATTTCAAAATTTCTTCCTAAATTCTTTTTTAAGAAATCATCTGACCAATGAATTCTTTCCTCAATTGATATTTTCCTATTTTTTAAAAAATGCAAATAATCTTTCTTACTTTTGAAAGTCATTCCACCACGAATAATGAATACCTGAATTTTCTCTTTCATAACATTTATTTAAAATAATTTAATTTATCTTTGACACATAAAATTAAATTCTTTAGAAAAATTAACAATTTCACTTAATTGAGATTAAGAAAAGTAACTAAAAACGAGATTTTCACGAATTGATCGCAAAACACACATATTTGATGTAGCAAAACGAAACAATTTATCAATATACAATAAATAAACTTCCAGAAACATATACTCATCCAGAAAAATTGTATAAACTTGTATTGAAAATAATATTTTCAAAACATTAACAATTAATTCTTATTTTAGTTAATTTCAATAATATATTTTAAATCTCTTTGTATTCATTATTTTTATACGTCTTTTGTCACATTGCTATCTCTATTCATGCATTTTTGATATTTTCGATAAAAAATGTATAAAGAAATAATCAGTAATATTTCAATTAACATAAGAAAATATAATTCAAAACTACCTCTTTTACAAATAATATTTCTAATAATAAATGTAAATATCATACCAATTAAACAGCTGCACATTAAAATTAATTTATTATTATCAAACATAATCGAATTATTAATTTCCATTAATATATAATAATAAACATGAGCATCAAAATAGGATTAGAATGTCATATGGCAATATCGAATGTAAAAACAAAAATGTTTTGCGGATGCCCAAATGATGTGAATAAAAAACCAAACAGTATTTGTTGTCCAACATGTCTAGGGTTTCCAGGATCTAAGCCAATGATAAATGAAAAAGTAATAATATCTGGAATAAAAGTTGCACTTGCATTTAATTGCAAAATCCAAGAAAAGGTATTTTTCTCTCGTAAACAATATTTCTATAATGATTTACCAAAAGGATATCAAATAACGCAATATAGTCTTCCATTAGGAAAAAATGGGTTTATGGAATTAAAAATTGGCACAGATACAAAAAAAATAAATATTCAAAGAGTTCATATTGAAGAAGATCCAGGTAAATTAATACATGTTGGAAAAAACATATCTAATGCTGAATATACTTTAATAGATTACAATAGATCAGGAATTCCATTATGTGAAATAGTAACTGATCCTGATATAAAAAGTCCAAAAGAAGCAAAAATATTTTTACAAAAATTATCAAATATTCTTGAATATTTAGGTGTCTTTGATTCTAACAGAGATGCAAGTCTGAGAGTTGATGCAAATATATCTACTCTAAATAACGAAAGAGTTGAAATAAAAAATATAACATCTTTTAAAGATGTAGAAGCTGCATTGAATTACGAAACAGTTAGACAAAAAAATTTGATAGACAAAGGAGAAAGAATAATTAGAGAAACAAGATCATGGGATCCTGTATCAAAAGTTACTGTAAGTTTAAGAAACAAAGAAGAAGAAAGCGAATATGGGTATATTTTTGAACCAGATCTAACAGAAATTGAAATAACAAAACAAAATATATCAAATATACAAAATGAAATACCAGAATTACCTGAAAAAAAAATAAAAAGATTTATTGAACAATATAAATTAAATAAAGATGTTGTTGAATCGCTTGCACAAGATCTTTATTTATCAAATTCATTTGAAGAAGTATCAAAATATATAGATGCAAAGACTGCATCTGCATGGTTCATAGGTCCAATTAAAAAAACATTGAATTGGAACAATTTAAAATTTAAGGATTCTGAAATTAATACAGAATGGATAACATATTTATTAGAACAATTCAAAAATAAAAAAATAACAGATAAAAACACAGAAATTGCGATAAGAAAAATGATAGAAGAAAAAAAATCTTCTAAGTATATAATTGATAAATATAAACTTGAAAAAATTGAACAAAAAGAAATAATTAATATCGCTAAAAAAGTTTTGGAAAAAAATAAAAAAGCTATTTCAGAATATAAAAATGGAAAAGAAAAAACATTAGAGTTTTTGATAGGACAAGTTATAAAAGAATCTCATGGAAAAGCTGATGCGAATGATATTAGAAAATTATTAAAATGTATGATAAAATGAAATATGAATTAAGTGTTAAAGACTTTGTTACTGAATCTTGTGCAGGCAATATAGACATAGAAGATTTCACTAGCAAAGTCATTGATGAAGTAAAGAAATTGAATAAAAAATTAAATTGTTTTATAACTATTAGCGATGAAGCAATCGAAGATGCTAAAAACATAAAAAAAAATTTGAATGGAAAATTAATGGGACTTCCAATAAGTGTAAAAGATTGTATATGTACAAAAGATATATTAACTACAGCAGGATCAAAAATATTAAATAATTATATACCTGAATTTGATGCTACAATAATAAAAAAAATAAAAGATTCAAATGGTATAATAATAGGAAAAACTTGTCAAGATGAATTTGGATTCGGTACATTTTCCACAAATTGCGCTTATGGAATACCAAAAAATCCGTATGATGAATCAAGATCATGTGGAGGAAGCAGTGGCGGAGCAGCATGTATAACAACGAGCTTAAAATTTCCGCATATAGCATTAGCAGAATCTACTGGAGGTTCTATATCTTGTCCTGCATGTTTTTGCGGAGCAGTTGGATTAACTCCAACATATGGATTAGTAAGTAGATATGGTTTAATAGATTATGCAAATTCTTTGGATAAAATAGGAATTATAGGCAAAATGGTATGGGACACTGCATTTATGTTATCATTGATATCTGGAAATGATCCAATGGATCAAACTTCATTAAATGAAAAACAAAAAAATTATACTGATTGTTTAGATAAAGATATAAAAAAAATAAAGATAGGAATACCAATCGAGTATTTCGAAAACATTGATCAAAATATAGAAAATAAAATTTGGAATATTATAAAAAAACTTGAAGATCTTGGATACGAATACGAAAAAATTTCTTTACCAACAACTAAATATTCTATAGCAAGTTATTATATAATAGCATGTTCAGAAGCATCAACCAATTTAGCAAAATATTGCGGTATAAGATACGGAATGGAAAAAGAACTAGTAGGAAATTTCAATGAATATTTTTCTAATGTTAGAGGAAACTATTTTGGAAAAGAAGCTAAAAAAAGAATAATATTAGGAACATTTGCAAGAATGAGTGGATACAGAAACAAGTATTATTTAAAATCATTGAAAATAAGAAATCTTATAATAAATGATTTTAAAAAAGCTTTTAAAAAATTTGATGTTTTAATATCTCCGACAATGCCAATATTACCTCCAAAATTTTCTGATATAGAAAAATTGAATTCTTTGGAAAATTACATGACAGATATTCTAACAGTAGGTCCAAATTTAGCTGGTATACCAATGTTATCTATTCCAGCAGGATTTGTTAATGGATTACCTATTGGAATGCATATTTTAGGGGACCATATGCAAGAAGAAAAAATTCTTAATATAGGTAATAAATTAGAAAAACTAATAATTAAATAATTTATTAGATGAATTTTTAATACAATACGATTTATAATATAAATTATGCCATTAAAAAAAAAGATTAAATTAAGAAAAATTAGGCGAATAAAAAATACTGAGAAGAAAAAAATAGATTTTAAATATAATCTAAAAATGTATTACTCTTTCTTAAAAAAATACAAATGGATTTTTATTTTATTATTGATATTAATATTCATTTTAGAATCCACTTATATTATTGATAAATTTTTGTTCAAACTCCTGATTGACAACGGAAC
>DAOWOJ010000106.1 GCA_030642125.1 Candidatus Aenigmatarchaeota archaeon
GCAAAAATAAGTGGATTTAAACTCTGGACATTAAATAAAAAACATTATCCCATGTTTGAACAAGATGAATTCTTATAAATATAAAATAATATTACATTGTGGTATAATTTCTAAGAGATGATATTCTACACAAAGCAGGAGGAAACAATACAAAATGGAAGGCAGTTTAATAATTGTTATAACAGAAAACTTATATGTGAAGGAGAAATAAAAATGTTAGCCTTAGACAAGAAAAAGATAATTAATAGTCTTCAAGATTTACCAGAAAAAACTACAATTGAAGAAGCAATGGAACGTTTATATTTGCTTGCAAAGATTGAAAAAGGGATTAAACAAGCAGACGAAGGTCAATGTATTTCTCATGAAGAAGCAAAGAGGGTTTTTGAGTATTTACAAGAATAATGAATTATGAAAAATGTAAGTAAATATTTAGAAATACTGATTAAATTTGCTGAAGGAAAATTTAATAAAGAACAAATTGAAATAGAAAAATTAGCATTCGGTAACTTTGAAATAGTAAACTCTTACCTAATTTACCAATCAATTAAAGATAAAAAAAACAAAAAAAATACACTCATTTATTTGCCAGATAAAGAAACAAAATCAGAGTTTTATATTCCTGTAATGTTCACACTTGCTTTATGCAATTTTATTGATAATTGTATAGACGATATAACATCGCATAAACCTGGAGATACTGTTCAAAAAAATGGAAAACGCTATAAAATATCTAAAAATACTGGGGATGAAATTGAGATGGTTGAACAGAAAAAACATAACGCTACAATAACATCGCATGAACCTGGTCCGGTCACAATAAAACTTTATAAATTAGATGCAATAAGGGAATATATTCTAACAACTGCAAATTTGAAAAACGGGACAGTTAAGCTGAAATTTGACACATATAAAACATTTTTCAAGAATATTCTAAACATTAATGAGAATGAACTACCTTCTAAATTTAAATACAAGTCAGTTATAATAACGGATAAAAAAATTGTAGATGAACTAAAAAAATATGAAATTAACAATGAAAAAATTCACAAAGCATTTCCATTTCAATACATAACAAAAACAGGGAAAGAATCAGATAATATTCCCATAGATCCTATGATTTATATTGTAAACGATTATCAGACTGCAAAAATCTATATTTTGGATAAGAAAATTAAAATTCGCAATATCATATTTATAGGAGCAAATAAATATAAAGATTGTCATTTAGGAATATCCGAAGATTTAAACAACAAACGAATTGAAAACTGTTTGCTAATTGGGAGTGCGGATATTGAAGAAAACACAATACCTAATTTATCCAAATGGAAATGGACTTTACCTGAACTGAATTATTTTAAATATTTTGAAACTTATCAAATAAGTAAAATATTAGTACAAAATGATGAGCTATCTCATTATTTGGAAGAGTTTGATAGTTTTATTATTCAAATTGAAAACGAATATGGATTAAACCTTAAAGAGTTATACAAATTTGTAAGGAATATTTTACCTATTGTAATTCCCTCACCTAAAAGTAGACTGATAAAACAACTTGATAATATTCTTGTCTATTTTGAAAAAGAAGGCGAAGACATTTTTGGAACTGCATTTGAAGAGATTGACGAATACGATTATGAAGATATTTGGGAAAATATTTTAGTAAAGTTTACTGCCTTAATTGACTGTAAAAAAGAAAGTTATTTAAAATATCAAAAAATTCAAGAACTTGAAAGAATTGATTATTTAGTTGTTCCAAAAGAATATATTGGTATTTGGAAAGAAGAAAACAATCAATATAAAATAAGAAATATTATTTCATTTAAAGAATTCGAAAAACTTGATTGCAAAAAAAAGACCATTGTTTTTCTTGGTTTCTTTGGGTATAGTCATTTGAAATCAATGTTATACAATCCAAATAAAATACATATTCTATTGTATCCACAGGAAAATGAACATTACAAAAATTGCTTCAAACGTTTTGAAGGAGAAACCTACCACGAATTAAGAAGTCCTGACAGAAAAATAATATCAGAAATATCTTTTACAGAAACTGAAAAAGTAGAAGATGTTTCTGAATTAATAAAACGCCTTTTTGAAAAAAATGAAGAAGTTAAAATAAACCCAGATTATTCTACAAATTATTCTATAAATATCTTGTACGAATTAAGTTTTGAAAATGACTCGGATATTTTAGAATTAGATGAAAATAAAACAGTATTGCTAAAAATAAACGAAAAAGAACGTGATGAAAAAGTAAAAAATCTTAAAGTCGGTGACAAAATTAGAATATATGATAATTCATCAAAAGAAGAATTATATCAAGTGGCTTTAACATTTGATACAGAAGGAGAATTTATAAAAATTGAAAAATATTCTAAATTATGGAAAAATGAACTAAAAAACTATTCTTTAAAATTCAAGTCAATAGATGAATTTCATCAACATCTTGTAAAAAATGGATTGTCAGTTGGAAATGAATTAACATTAAAAAATTGGATTAATGCTGATAGTAAGGTAAAGTTCCCTCAGAAAAACAAAGACTTGTTAGTTTTAAAGAAATCAATCAATTCTGATATGTTAAATAAATATTTTAAAGATATCATTAAGAGTAGAAAAAATTATAATGGAATTATGATTGCATTAGGGAGAAATTTAAGTGATGAAATAACTGATTATATAAAAACAAAGAAAAAGGGGGAAATGTTAACCA
>DAOWOJ010000031.1 GCA_030642125.1 Candidatus Aenigmatarchaeota archaeon
ATCATCATCATGTATCATGTATTTTAAATATTTTTTAGGCATCTTGAGAATCATTTCCTGTCTAAATTCCCAAGATGGATTTTTCATAATTTCAATCAATTCTTCTTTATCCATTCACTTTCACCATATGATCATCAAGATTAATATCCATGTGTTCAACCATTCTTTCAACCTTCAAAGGTATAGCGGACAACTTACCACATCTTTCGCATCTTGTTACTAAGTTATTTATGATTTTTGGTATCTCTCTATGAAAAACACCATCACACTCATAACACTCATACTCAACTAACTCATTTTTTAAATCTGTATTAGTATTATCCCACATTTTGATTTCTCCTAAAAAAGTTTGTAAAATGTTTCATAAGAATGATTTTCTACATTGCACTCTATATGCCACAAACTATCATAAGACAGAAAAATTGTATAAGTATTTGATTTTATTAATAGAAATTGAAATTGATTATTTTGGTATAAATTAAAATAAGAAAAACTTTACCATTTTAGTATGTAAAATTTTTCTAAAATATATCATTCAATTTACTTGTTTGGATAGAATTTATTTTTGCTATTGATTGATTCACCTCAACAAATTTATACCTTTTTGTTTTAGAACAAAATTCAAAATTCATCAAAACATTTTCATAATATCCACTATCCCAATCCTCTTTTAATTTCTTAACATCCGGACACCAATTATCTTTAATGAATTCATCAAAGGATATACTACCATGTTCCTTACATAATTTAAAGGCCGTATCGGATGTTGCTGTTGGGCAACCTTCAAACATTTTTATACCATCAAAACCACAACAATTATCAACAGTATTAAAACTAGGATCTTCACCACCGCAAGTTGCAAATGACATGCCTAATTTTTTACATATAATGCTTATTTTTCTTTGTTCTTCAATATTCTCTAAAAGTGGATATCTATAATAATTTGTTGTTGGTTTAGGTGAACCTAATTTTTTATACTCGCTTATAACATCAATACCACATTCCTTTATCATTATTTTATTTAAAGATGGTGTTACCCTCAACAATTCCGTTATAACATGTTTACAACCGGCATCGGCTAATCTTTTCAACAAATATTCAACATCAGACAAATGAACGGGGTTGTAAGGACTTAACCTACAACCAACAAAATAACCAGCCTTAGATAATTTTTCTATAGTTGAAACACGTTCTTCGGCTGTTGATGCTCCACGTTCAATTTTATCTAAATAATCTTGATCCATGGTAGATAAAGTAAATTGAAAATTCACATTATCTCTGTTTTTATATAAATCCATATATTCAGGATCAGCGACCATTTTATTTTTACTACAAATAGTATATGGATAATTATATAAATTTAAAATTTCATCTATAAATCTATAGGTAATCTTATATTTTTTTTCAGCAAGTTGAAAACAATCACTATTTGTCCCTAATCTTATAGGATATTTATGCTCAATACATGATTCAATTTTATTATATTTTGTTTTATCCGATTTAAAAACATTCTCAAAGTGTTTTTTTAGTTTATCAATATTGGCTATTTTTATTTTTTTATGTTCCCATCTTCCATATCTTGTGCTAATACCTCTTGAATAACAATAACTGCATTGATGCCCACACCAATTAATATACGAATCATATTTAAATCCCATATGACAAATAGATATTTGTCTCCCATCTACCAATATCTTTAAACTGGCATCAGACATTTCAGGATTTTCGGGATAATCCTCTAATGTTGGAAGTGAATTAATATTTTCCAATTTTATCTCCTAAGAAATTCAAATTTATAAACACCTTCTCTCATTCTATCTTCAAACTTTCTGTATTTGATATTGAATGCTTTTAGATCATCTTTAAACGCTATATTGAGTATTTTTTTGATTTGATACCACCCTGCATCCCAAGTATTGAGATGAAAATCTGGATTTTGTTGATGTATACTCTCTCTAATTTTAAATGTTTTTTTTATCAAATTTCTACCATCGTTTAAAACCTCTTGAGCATCCGGTGATAGAGTTACTTTTTCTAATTCAAGGTACATATGTCTTTCTTTTGTTCCTTTAATATCCTGATACAACTCTTTAAATCTATATTCTTTTGCTAATTTCCACATATCCCGTCTGGACATGAAAAAGAATTGATTTTCTATATCCCATTTTTTGTTTTTGTAAAAAATATCTCTCATCGAAGTTTGATTAGATGAAGAATGGAACAATGAATAAACTAAACAATCATTGTTCCATTCTTCATACCCAGGATGATCCATATTTGGTGGTAAATATCCATCCCTATCATTTATCCATGTACCTTTTATGGTTTTTCTTGCTGTGTATAAAGCAACAACTTTTCTAAAGTTATCCTTGGTTATTGAAACGCCATCACCATATGAATATGTTGAAGAAAATAATAAAACCGATTGTAAATTACGTTGTACGGCATTATCTTGACTTTGAAAATATCCAAGATTATTCTTAACCGTTTTAACATTACCACCATTCAATTTAATTTTTAAACCACTGGATAATTTTGGTGTGTTATAAAATTTAGCATTTTTTATTTCTTCTTTTATCCAACTAGATGCAAGATATTCATTGTTAATATTATATATTATTTTTTCTCCAATGTTAACTATTTTTTCATCTTTAATATCTTTTAAAATGAAAACGAATTTATTTTTATTTTTATCAATACCATTTTTGAAAATAGAAAATGAAATAGGCCAAATACCCGACACATCATTAAAATGTCCGGCATTAAAAAGCATTCCGGTTTTATATCTGAAATTTTTAAAAAAATCAACCCTAAAATCCTTATACGAAATACCAGTAAAAAATAAAAGTTTAGAGAATACACAGATATTAATATCACAATCTTTATATTTTTTTTGAATATTCATAATCCTGTATAAAAATTGTGCATATAATTGTTCTGAACAACCCTTCAAACCTTCATTTTTCATAATTTGTGAAATTATACTTTGACCAATCTTTTTCTTTCCAGTTTTTCCTCTAGTATTACCCGCTGCACCATAAGGTGGATTCATAAAAAATATTATCTTCTTTCCTGTTTTTAATGCCAATTTTAAACCATCCGGCATTTTGGTTTCACTATCATTCAAAAAATTGAATTGAAATTTTACACCTTCAGGATTTAAATCTTTAGATATATCTAGTTCATCTTGACTCAATGTTGAGCTATATAGTTCTTTAAATTTGAAATCTCGTGTCAAATTAAGCGTACCACAACTATTATCCCAAACCACATAGTCTGACTTCCATTCTTCTCCAAACTCGTCTGAGATCATCTTATGGGCTTCTTCAACCCAATTTAATGGGGTGAAGAATGCGCCTTGAAATCTCCTCTTTTTATTTTCTATGTTTTGATCAAAATTTTGAATTTTCAATTTTACAAATCCTTATTTTCCTCTAACCACTCATCAATTTTACACTCAATTTCTTTTTCAATTTCTTCCTTGGTGAATTTTTGATTCGGACCATCATCATAAATAATCAATGTCCTTGATTTGTACATCTGCACAACCACAGGTAAATTATCTAAATTTTCAAGTTTCAATAAAAACTCATCAATCGGTTTATAGCTAATCACCATCAATACAAAATCTACCACCATCAACACAAAATTCGTTATTTTATTTATTATTAGCATCATCAACCTCTTTTTGTAATTTTATATTTATATTTTCAATTTCCTTTGTTATACTCGTGACAATTTCTTTCTTAGTAAAATTAGTTTCTTTTGGATATGTTACAATATATTGACCTGATTCATATACGCACATTAAAATTTCCATATTATCTAATTCTTTCAATTTCATAACAAATCTATCATGAGGTGTGATTTCCAAAAACACTAAAATTCTATCGAATATATCGTAAAATAGATTTTTAACCCTTTTCACATAATTTTTCATCATCTTTCTCCATAATCCTTATTCAGTATTCACTTTCAACAAATCAATAACCTCAAAAATTTCCTTTTTCATAGTCTCTGAAATATCCATATTATCTTTTAACTTAAATCTAAACACCTCTGTCATATAAATATTATAAGTTTTATTTAATTCTTTAGCAACTTCAATAATATTCATTACATGTTTTTGATACATCAAAAAATCTATCATTTCTTTTTTTCTTTGGCATTCACTCTTATTATTAGTATCAATGTCGATATCTTCCATTGTTGCAATTACTATATCATTTAATTCATTACATTTCATTTTCATCATCTTTCTCCTCTATGTCACTATCCAAATTATCATCTTTTTCTTCCAAGTTACAAAAACCAAAATCATCTAAAATCCCGTCTCTAATAGCTTGAAGATTAGTTTCATTCATATATTTTTTTGTATTCTCTCTGACCTCCTTCATTTTAACTTTTTGTCCATCAGGAAGAATATACGAAATTCCTTCCTTTTTGAAAATCTTAAGATCATGTGCCAGCTGAACCAAACTAGATAATTTTCTAATTCCTCTTTTAAAATCAATATAAACTGAAACGGACTTATTTTCAATCATAAATCTTGACTTGGCTACTAAGACCTTGACCTTGACACCTATTTGTTCTTTACCGACCTTATTTTTGCTTTTTGATAGCATTAAATGGATATCAGACATATATTTAGGTCCAGAACCACCACTTGCTTCCTGTGGTTTATATTTATCCATAGTTGAATAGGTGTGATTAACAATCATTAACGGGACACTTGCAACACTCAACTTTAAAGATAATACTCTTGACATCCCTTTTATTAATTGTGCCCTTGTCATGTCTCTTGTAGTTGATCCATTTTTTATATCAGTTGTCTCTTTCAAAGTTGAAAGCATCCCCAAAGAATCTAAACAAAAAATAAAATTTTGATTTGAAGGTTTATGATCTTTTTTTGGTTTTCTTTTGACTTCACCGGCTTCAGTGGTGTATGTTTCAAATCCCTCTTTATCATCAATAATCTTATCTAAAATGTTAACCATCTCCGTTCTACATTCTTCAACAGTGTTAATTGGGATGATAAGCATATTTTTTTCTGGAATTCCAACGGACTTAGCCATCTGAACGATAGTTGATCCCTCAGTTTCAAAAAATACAATTCTTGAATTTTTCTTCTTCCTTGCATAAGCTCCTAATATAAAAGTTGTAAATAAACTTTTTGCTGTTGATGCTTCACCGGATATCATGATTTTTTTTCCATCTGGTAATCCTTTTTCTATATCACCATCAGAAAGCAAAGCATTTAAAACATAGCAGCCCGTATCAACATATGAGGAAATTTCGTATGGATTGTCCTCATTCAACATGAAGCTATATGTATTCTGTTTTTTTGACATTTTTACAATATCTTTAAAAAGATCATTTGACAATTTTATTCTCCTTTTTTAAAGTCAATTATTTCAAATTTTGACTTGTAAATATCATCAATATAAACATCTTTAAT
>DAOWOJ010000102.1 GCA_030642125.1 Candidatus Aenigmatarchaeota archaeon
GCAGGCTGACCTCCTCCTTGTGGATAAAAAATTGTTTCATCAAAAATTACAGCTTTTCCTTTTTCATTCTTTTTGACTTCAACAAAAATTGCGTTTAACTCAAATAGATAAGTATCATTAAGGTATTTTAATTTTGTCATAATAATTGTATTAAAAAATAAAACTTATAACCTTTTCGTTTTTGTAGTAAATAAAATTATATAACATTTGAAAAAAAGTTTTGAAACGTAACAACAAAAACGTATCGTCCTCTTGATTTCAAATTTATTAATCATTTAATTCAACATCAGCAAAACATAAAAAATGATCGGCTTTTCCTTCTATTATATTAGAATTAGCAGATTTCCATTCTTTTGATATTATAATTTTATCATATTTTTTTCCTTTTGGAGTTGTTGACTTATCGCCTAATATAAATTTAAAACCATTACCAAAAACATTTGGTATCAGTTTATCAATCTCTCCATCAAAATTCATGTCTGCACAAATTATTTCTGGCATTTCATTATTAAGAATTATTTTTTCAATTTGATTTCTAATTTCTTTAAATTTACCGTCAAGAAAGTTTTTTCCAAATTTTCTGAATGGAATCATATGTCCAGATAATATTCTTATGTCAATACCATTATAATTTACAACAGCTTCCAAAAAACCTTTATCATGAGAAAATGCCTTTTTTCCTCTCCAGATAAATTGGAGGTTTGGATTTGAAAGCATATTAAATTTTGATGAAACTATCTGGAATCTGCTAATTATAGAAATTGATAATTTTTCATTATTTTTTAGATGAGAATCTGCTATTGAAAATGTTTTAAAGTATTTAAAATCTAAAGCATTTGCAATGATTTTAGGTTGATCATTTTTTTTAGAAACATGAATTTCTTGAAAGCAAACAATATCAGGATTTATAGATTTTAATTCATCAATAAAATAATCAATATTTTCTAAATCATATTTATTTTTCTGATCTGATGATATAAAACTACCACCTATATTCCATGTTGCAATTCTCATATTTAAAATAATAATGTAAATATTTATTAAAGGTTTGCAAATATTTATTCAACTCAAATTTCGTGTAATGTTTCGACTAAAAAATTGAAACTAATGTATACATATATGATAAGTTAGTACATATTTTTTTAATAATATTTCGCATGAATTTAGACAAAGTAACAGGCTGAGTCTTATAGCAATTGTTATATTTCATTTATGATATCAAAAGTTCAATCAGAACAAAAAAGTTGCTCAACCAAACCATTTATATGTATGTCACTATATAGTAGTTATGCATAAGATAAACATTAATGATTTGGAAAGATGGAAAAAAGATAGCATAAATACTGTCAGAAAAGTTGATAAATTATTAAATAAAGATATCTTGTATACTTTAGAAAATAAAATTAATTTGGAAATAAATACAGAAAAAAGACCCAAAGACATATGGTATGGTCATGCATTTTATAATGATGAACCAAAAAACTCAGTAGTAGAAGTTTATGATAGTAATCCTTCAAGATTTTTACCAAGATACTTAAGTGAAATTTTTAATCAAAGTGGAATGGATCATGAATTAATAGGACATATAGGATATTATCTTTCTGGAGAGGAACATGGAGAAAAAGAAGCTTGTGTAGTTCAAAAGATAATGGCAGAAAAACGTGAAAAAAATAGCTTAGGTTGGAAAGCTGCATCAAAATTAATACCTAAAGTACAAGAATATCATAAAGATGTGGAAACAATCAGTTATATTAAATAATTGTTCTTATTAACAACTAAAATTAATTTTACAATTGAATATAATATTGAAATTATAAAAAGTTTAGACTGAAAAAAGCAATTTTGACTGATAGCCTGCAAGACTAGAACCACATATCCTTTGTTAGACGAGGATAAACAAAATACAATGTTATATTAAGTAATTCTTTGTTTCAATTATTGTTTACCATAAACAATTACAATATCATTTCCAGTTCCATTCCATGCATATATAAAAGTAGATTTTAGCACTTTCTTGTTCTCTCCTGGATTTTTCGGTCCGGATTCATGATAGAAAACATTTTGATCATCAAATCCTGTAACAACAACAAAATGTCCTTGATATAGATCTTTCTTTCCAACAATTTTATTATGATCAATCGACATTAGTGGAACATATCCTTGTTTAATATGAGATTCAACTTCATCAAAAGACATTTTTCTTTTTTCAAAAATATTATATTTTAACAAATTTTTGATTGAATCTAAAACAATTGGAAGATCTGTGAATTTCAGGATTTTTTCCGAATCTTTACCATAACGTTTTCGTATAAATGGTTCTCCTTGTAAATATGGTTCTAAATCTGACTTTGAGTAATATTTAACTTTTAAGCCTAAATCATGAAGAACTATAACACATTGAGAAATCCAAGTCCAGAGACCATTTTTTCTTCCAGTGAGCCTATCAAGTTCTTCAAGAGAAAAATCTCTATCAAGAAAATGCTTTAAGATAGATTTCATAGCCACTTGCACACATTGTTTTCCATCTCCTTTATTTTCGTAAAATGGAACAGATAACTTCATAAGATTATACTATTAATAATCATTTATAAAGTCTTCTGAAACACAAAAAATTTATTCTATAGATGTGATTCTATCTAAATCAAAAATTTAATTTATAGTATAGTTATCAAGATTGCATCATGTTAGTTGTATCGAAGCTGAGTGAAAGTGCAACAATTTTTGCGAAGCGAAAAATCCAGAAAAGTTATTTTAAAGAACA
>DAOWOJ010000019.1 GCA_030642125.1 Candidatus Aenigmatarchaeota archaeon
CAGTTATTTATTGCAACAAATAAAAAAACCGAACATGTTGATTTATTTAATAACAATATGGAACAGATTAATTTAAATTCCATTAAAGAATACAATGACTATAAGAAAAATTATGGTAATGTAATGGATCTTTATGGTTCCATTAGCCCAATGTATCAGTTCTTATCTGATGAATACCGAGATAAAATTTCTTATGTTCCAGAAGATATTAGAGTTTTATTATATGATATTGAGGTTATTAATCTCAAAAATGATCCTAATTTAAATGGGTTTCCGAAACCAGAAAACGCAAGAGTCCCTGTTGTAAGTGTTGCAATAAAAGATTTAAAAACAAAAATAATGTGGGTTTTAAGTTTGGTTGATTATGAGCCAGATGATACCAAATTAAAATTGGATTGTAAAAAAATTAATTATAAAAAGTTTAAAAACGAACAGTCATTGCTTATGGCTTTTGTTATTTTAATTGAAAAATTACAACCCGATGTTTTACTTGGGTGGTTCAATAAAGGATTCGATGATTCTTATATTTTACATAGAATAGATCAGTTACTCGGTGAAGATGTTCTGAAAAGATTATCTCCATGTAAATCGGTTTCATATGATTTCAATGAGAATAAATATGGAAAAATAGAACCCAGAGTTACCATTAAGGGTTTGCAAATACTTGATTATCTTGAGCTTTATAAAAAGTTTATTCCTGGTGGTAGAGAATCTTATTCTCTTAATTATATTTCAAAATTAGAGTTAGGGGAGGAGAAGGTAGATTATCAAGATTTTGATAATCTTAAGGATTTCTTTCAACAAGATCCACAATCAGCAATAGATTACAATATATATGATGTTGAATTAATTGATATGATTGATAAAAAACTTGGATTAATTTCTCTGGTTTTTACAATTGCTTACATGGCTAGAATTAATTATGAAGATGTTTTATCACCTATTCGAACATGGGATGCTATTGTTTATAATCATTTAAAGGAACAAAATATAGTTATTCCTCCAAATAAGCTCAAAGAAAAGGAATTTTATCCTGGTGCTTATGTACACGAACCAGAAACAAAAATTTATGATTGGGTAATGACATTTGATTTGGCAAGTCTCTACCCCAGCCTCATAATGCAACACAATATTTCAACAGAGACAATTGTTGAAAAGACAGAGAATGTTAATCAAACAGAAATTGATGAAAGAATTTTAAATCATACTTTGGAGTTAGATGATGAATATATTTTCTCAGGCTCTGGACAGTATTTTAGAAAAGATATTAAGGGTTTTATTCCTGTATTAATGGAACAATTATTTAATGATAGAAAATTGATAAAAACTGAAATGATAAATAACAAGAAGGAATACGAAAAAACCAAAGACGAATCCTTACAATCTGTTATTTCTAAATTAGATAATGAGCAGTTAGCTAAGAAAATTTTGTTAAACAGTTTTTATGGTGGTTTAGCGTCGCCTTATTTTAGATATTATGATACTAGATTAGCGAGAGCAATTACAATGTCTGGTCAGTTAGCTATCAGAGATGTATCCGAAAAACTTCAAGATTATATTAAAACAAAATTTAAAGTGGAAAAGGATACTTGGATTTATTCAGATACTGACTCTTGTTTTTTCACATTTGATTTTGTTGTTGATAAGTTAAAAACAAAAGACACTAAGAAAATTGTTAATCAAATAAATCAGTTCTCACAAAAAATGATTGAGCCAGTTATTGTAAGGATTTATAAAGAATTAGCTTCTTATATGAATGTTAATGAGAACAAAATGGTAATGGAACGTGAGAAAATAATTTCAAAATTCCTTATTGTTGGTAAGAAAAAATATGCTTATTTGTTATGGGATGATGAAGGTGTTCGGTATGATGAAGCCCAATTAAAAGTTACAGGGATTGAGATTGTTCGTTCATCTACTCCAAATATTATTAAACCATATTTAAAAAATAGTATAAGAACGTTAATGTTAAATCCTGAAAATATTCAAGATTATACGTTAAAAGTAAAAGAAGAATTTATGAACATGACTCCAGAGGAAATAGCTTTCCCGAGGTCTGTCTCAAATGTTAAGAAAAATGTGGATAAAGCAACAATGATAAAAAAAGGTTGCCCTATTGCTGTTCGAGCTGCAATTATGTTTAATAATTATATTGAAAACCATGATATTGAAATGGAAGAAATTACTGACGGGGATAAGATAAAGTTTTTTTATACTTTAACTCCTAACTCTTTTTTCAATTCAAATGTATTTGGATATTCAAACAAAATACCAAATAGAGATGATATTGTTAAATATGTTGATTATGTTACACAATATGAGAAGGTTTATTTTTCAGTTATAAGAAACATCACTGAAAAAATAGGAATTAATTTAAGTAAAAAAATTCAAACCAATTTGGAGGATTTATTTTAAATGATAAATAAAGTGAGTGACTTTTTAGAATTAACTTTTTATAACAGTGTTAAGATTGGAAATTGGGAAGATAACAACAGTAAAAAAGTTTATGTTCAAACTTCTCAAATTGAATATTTTATTAAATATGAAAATTCAACAAAAATAGTTTTGAGATCTGGGAGTTCTTTTGAAGTTCATGAGAATTTGGTTGAATTTTTTCATTATAAAATAAGAAAAAACATTAATACATAAAGGATAAAACAATGCCCAATAATGTTATTAAATCATTTGCCAAAAAATCGGGCAAATCAGAAGAAGAAGTTGAGAAGCTATGGAATCAGGCTAAAGGGATGGCTTCAAAAAAGAATCTGAAAGATGATGCTTTTTTTGCTTTTGCAACAGCGTCATTAAAAACAATGTTAAATATTAAAGAAGATATCGACTTAGAAGAAATGACAGGCGCCGCAGCAGTTCCAGTCACAGCGGCTCTAGCAAAAGGAACTCCATCAGGAAACATGGCCTGTGGATCTAGCTATTTCTCGTGCGATGATGATGAGGATTTATTCTGGACACTTCACACAAAAGTCAGAAAACACCGTCAATGGTATAAAACACATATAGGAAATTCTAATATAACTGATTGGGCTAAACAACCCCAAAATAAAAATAAAAGTTTTTATTTACAACTAAATAAAAATGGTATTGAAATGTTTAGAAAAATAAAAAACAAATAAGAATAAAAATGTCAAAAACAATATCACATAAAGAATTAATCAAAAGATTTATAATAGCTCATGGTGAAAAATTTAATTATTCTGATGTTGATTATATAAATAAAAATATTAAAATAAAAATAATTTGTCCTAAGCATGGAGAATTTTTTAAACTTCCGGGAAGCTTTATAAATAGTAAACACGGTTGCCCAAAATGTGGGACAGAAATAGGGGATAGAAAACTATCATTGGGGATAGAAAATTTTATTGAAAAAGCTAATAAAAAACACAATAATAAATTCAATTATTCTAAATCTATATATAAAAACGCACATACAAAAATAAAAATAATTTGTCCCGAGCATGGTGAGTTTGAAGCCAAACCAGCAGATCACACAAACTCAAAACACGGTTGTATTAAATGTGCAACGGACAATATTATCAAAGAATTATCATTAACAACAAAAGAAATAATTGAGCGTTTTATACAAGAAAGAAATATTGTTTATGATTATTCCTTTGTTGAATATACAAATATGCTCACAAAGATAAAAATAATTTGTTCTGAACATGGTGTGTTTGAACAAACACCTTTGAATCATTTACAAAACCAAAATTGCCCAAAATGTTCTAAAAATAGATCATTTAATTATTTGAATTTTTATAAAAATAATCCAAAAGGCGATGAACAAGGTTGTTTTTATATTCTTAAATTTTTTAATTCAGATGAGACTTTTTATAAATTCGGTATAACAAGAAATAGCATTCAAAAAAGATATTATGGATTAAAAAAATATTGTTATGAATATATAGTAGAACATTTTGATACTAATTTAAAGTGCGCTTTAATGGAAAAAGATTTTAAAGAAATGTTTCAAACTTATAGATATATTCCACAAGAGAAATTTGGTGGGTATACAGAATGTTTTAGAATGAATCAAGAACAAATTTATAAAATGTTTTTAAATTACAAAGTTGACATTTAATCTAAATTGTTATATAATGGGTTTAATTAAAAGGAGATAAATAATATGAGACCAGTTAAAGAATTATTTGAACAGGTTCTTACACCAAAAAGTGAAATGGAAGATAAAGTTTTAGAAGTATGGCATAACATTTTTAAAAATACAAGAGCTTGGGATCCTAGAGCTGGTTCAGGTAATTATTCTCTTTTTATTTTTACTTTAGGAAAAGATAGATCAGAATGGTCAAATGGAATTTGGCAAAATGATCCATTAAATCTTTCATTTAGTATCACAACAAACGAAGATGGAACATTTGTTGTTGCGTGGGATAGACAGCGGTTAACTATTGCTCCAACAAATCCACATATGGCGTTCAGTGGTAAAAAACTGAAGCTAAGAAAAATTAAAGCAAAAAATATTGCCGATCTTGAAAAGAAAATTAAAATATCTTTTAATAAGGTTAAGGATTCAATTAAAGAGTCTCTTAAAAATGGAGATTTTGATGTGTATTCAGATGAAATTATTAAAATTATTAAGAGCAAAGTATGAAAACATTTAAAGAAAAGCTAAATGAAAATAAGAATTCTTTAAAGGACCTTAATAAAAATATTAGTTTAAATAGTAAATTTAAAGGACCAATTAAAAATATTGGTGTACACTCGACAAATCCAAAATATCTAAAATCTATATTAAAAACTGGTTTAGAGGGAAATAAACATAAAAATGTTGGTTTTACTCAAGGGACAGAAAATGAAGTTTGGATTTGGAATACAAATAAATTTTCAGTAAATGATTTAATTGCAGATAATTCAGAAAAAATATCATTTATTTTAATAAGTTATGATAAAAAAGAGGCAAATGAAGCAGGAAATTGGAGTGTGATTAAAAGAAATATTAGGGTTGATGAAATTATCGGAACAATAACAAATTAAATCTTGGAGTAAAGTATGAAAACAGTCAAAGAAATTTTAAATGAAGGAAAGGATTTTCCTCAAAATATTATTGATAAAATTGCTAAAATGACTGATCAAAACGATCACACTGGCGCAAGATTGTTATTAGCAAAATCTATTAAAAATAAAAAAATGGAAAAGGCTTATGCTGGTATTGAAGATATTCAGACATATCTTGGACATTTACCAGAAGGACTTTATCATACACGTCAAGAGCTTGATAAGGAAATGTTTGCTTTAGTTAAAAAGAATTACTCTAATGGTAATGAAGTTTACATGGCATTTTAAGGAAATAAAATGAAATCATATAAAGAAATTTTAAACGAAAGCAAAATAGATTCGGTATCGAGTATTAAAAGAGTATTAGATTCAATTAAATTTGAATATAAATCAGTTGAAAAGGAATCCAGAGATGAATTCAGAGTTATTACTGGAACCGCAACGTTTGGTAAAAAATGGGACACTTTAGAAAGTAAAGTATATGATGCTTTAGAAAAAGCCGGTTGGGATAACGATAAAATCTCTATATTTTTTCAATCAGAATAAAGGTATAATATGAAAACAGTAAAAGAAATTTTTAGTGAAGGAATTAATGATCGGAAGCTTTATAAAGTAAAGCAAAGTGGAGAAATTTGGTTTGCTTATGGTCCCGGATCTGGTTCAACAATTCCAACTAATATCAAAAGTTACATAACTGATAAAGCAGGAGATAAAAACGAGGATTCTTCTACTAGGGATTTTGTAAAATTTGCTAAAAGAAATAAACCTCTGAAAGCAACAAAAGATAAACAGAGTTTAATGTTTGAGCTTCCGGTTTATGATTCTTATGACCAAATTTCTTATGATATTTGGGGTGGAGATAAAAAACCATTTAAAAAAGAATATTTTGTTGTTGCTTTGGGTGATATAAACGTTGTTACATTTTTCAAATCGAAAAATGAAGCAGCTAGTTGGATTAAACATACATCATAGGATAATACATGAAAACATATAAAGAAATATTTAGCGAGTCTAATCTTAGATGGTATGCTTACGATATTAAAGGTAAATTTTTAGGTTTAGTGCAAGGAGCTAAAAGTAAAAACGATGCTTTAACTAAAGCTAAAAAACAATTAGGCGGAACAGTATCTTTAGTAAATACTATTCAACCCGATAATTATTAATAAGAGATATTTACAAATGAAAACGTTTAAACAGTGTTTAGATGAAAAGGTTACACAATCTCAAATAAATGATCTTGAGAAGTTCGCTGATCGCATTCTTGCTAAGTTTTCAATAGATGTGGAATTCACACGGCATTTTGTTGATCGTGTGAATGATTCTCGTAATGATCCTGAAATTACTATTAATGAACTTCAGAAATTATTTAAGAAAATCAAAAAAGCTAAAGGGATAAATATTAAAGATGCGGAAGGAACCGAAGTTGTTCTTAAGGATTTACAAGCAAATTTAAATCTTCCTGTTGTTGTTAATTTTAAAGACGGTGAATTTGAAGTGATAAATAAAACAATAATGCGAAAGAAAAATTTTCGAACATCTAGCAAAGTAATTAAATATTAAGGGTATAATATGAAAACATATAGAGAAATTTTATCAGAAGAAACTCTGATTGATTCTAAAGTAGCTCAACTGCTTGCTGATAGGGTCTCAGAAACAACTAAAGGAGGAGGAAAAGTTGCCGCTAGAATAAAGAAAAATAGTATTTCTGTTGTTCTAGGACATAATCCCGGCAAACATGTATTTGCTGGAACATATTCAAATGGTAAATGGAAAAAGGCGTATGCAGAAGGGGTTGCTGTTCCCTTCGTTAAAAATAAAACTATTTCAGATGAAGATGCTGTAAAAGCTATTACATCAATTTTTGATGAAGCTAAAACATACAAACAACAATAAGTAAAGTAATTAAATAATATGAAAAATCTCACGCGACATAATTCCCAAATTAATGATACAGAAAATAACAGCTATCCGTTATTTTCAGCGTGGTTCTGTATGTGAAATAATAAATTAGACAAGTGTAATTTGAGGGCGTCTAATTTATTATAATTACGACGCCTTTTTTGTTGACATTTTGTTTAATTTAATTTATAATGTAGTTATAAAGAGGAGAAAAAATGAG
>DAOWOJ010000036.1 GCA_030642125.1 Candidatus Aenigmatarchaeota archaeon
AGATTGTTTATAAAATATAAAAGAATGTGTTTTTTATTATATGAATGGAAGATAAAGAATTGATAAAAGAATCATTGGGAAAAAAGATAGCTGGTGAGATAATACTAAGTTCTCATTATGGAAAAACTATAAGAAAATGGAGAAATATCTTTAAAATGTCTCAAAGTGAATTGGCAAAGGGATTAGACATTGTTCCATCTGTTATATCAGATTATGAATCTGAAAGAAGAAAAAATCCTGGTATAAAATTTATTAGCAGGATAATTGAAGTTTTCTTAGATTTTGATGAACATTGTGGTGCTAGAGTTTTGAAAGAATTTTCATTTTTTGAGTCGAGTAGTGAATCAATAAACAATGAAATTTTAGATATAAAAGAGTTTTCTGTTCCAATAAAAGTTGGTGAATTTGTTGAAATAACTAATTCTGATCCTGTTGTTGAAAAAGAATTTTTAGATAAATATATATATGGTTACACTATAATTGATTCTGTTAAGGCGATAACAGATCTAAAGTTTCAAGAATTTATAAAATTGTATGGAATTACAACAGAAAGGGCTTTAATATTCACTAATATAAGATCTGGTAGGTCTCCTTTAGTAGCAATAAAAGTTACAAATCTAAGACCTGCGATTGTTATATTACATGGACCATCAAAAATTGATGAAATTGCAAAAAGGATAGCAAATGCAGAATCGATTCCAATAACATTGAATAGAATAGACGATATTAATAAAATTATTAAAATTTTAAAAGATAAATTTAACTAGGTGAATTAATGAAATTAAAGATCCCAAAATTAAAGTTTCCAAATATAAAAAAGATTGTTAAACAATATATTAGAGTATTAAAAATTATGAAAAAACCTGATAAGGATGAATATTTTTTGGTAGCTAAAATAACTGGCCTAGGAATAATTATCATAGGTGTAATAGGATTTATAATATTTCTTATTTATAATTTAATAATAAGATTGGGTGTATAAAAATGATATTTACAATTAGAACAATAGTTGGAAGAGAAAATAACGTAATGAATGACATAAAAGATAAAATAGATGGTAGTAATAATACCATAAAAGCTATTTTACATGCAGAAAAATTGAGGGGATATTTGTTTCTAGAAGGAGATTTAGAAGAAGTAATAAAAGCTGTTCAAAATGTTCCACATGTTAAAGGAATAATAAGAACACCAGTTAAATTTGATGAAATAAATAAATTTTTGGTCGAAAGCGAAAAAGAAATCAAATTAGAAAAAGGAGATATAATTGAGGTCATAGGTGGTCCATTTAAAAGAGAGAAAGGGACTGTTGAGAGGTTTGACGAAATAAAAAGAGAAGTTGATATAAAATTACTTGAAGCTACAATATCAATACCAATAACACTATCGGCTGATCTAGTTACTGTGATAGAAAAAATCAAAAAAGAAGATACTGATGATGAAATAGGCAATGATTATATATGAAAGAATTTGTTGAATTAAAAAATAAATTTAAAATATTGAATAGATGCTCATCTGAAATAGGAGTTAAAAACAAAGAAATATTAAAAACAATTAAAAAATTTAAAAATGAAATAAATGAAATGGAAAAAGAAATCAATATGATTAAATGTTAATAGAAAATCAAAAAAAAGAGTTATTAAAAATTGCAAGACATTCTATAGAAAATTTTGTTTTAAATAAACAAAATAATGTACCTAGATCTAGTCAAAAAGAGCTAAACGAAAAAAGTGGAGTATTCGTTACATTAACTAAATTTGGAGAACTTAGAGGATGTATTGGGTTTCCATATACAGATAAACCACTAATTTTAGGAGTTGTTGATGCAGCTCGTTCTGTTTGTATGGATCCAAGATTTTCGCCATTAAAAAAAAATGAATTAAATCAAATAAACATTGAAATATCTGTAATGACAAAACCTGAAATAATAAAAGTTAAAGATCCAATAGAATATCAGAAAAAGATAGATATCGGAGTAGATGGGCTGATAATAGAATGTGAACAAAATAAAGGACTTTTATTGCCGCAAGTCGCAATAGAACAAAATTGGAATAAAAAAGAATATTTATCAAATCTATGTTATAAAGCAAATCTTAGACAAGATGCATGGTTAAATAAGAATTCAAAGATATATAAATTCCAATGTCAGATATTTTCTGAAAAAAATCTTTTATATTAATCCTGTCATCATTCCAGTAAATAACATTGATGTGAAAAACCATACAAGCGTGTATGATACAAGTGAAATTAGTAAATTTTTTGATATAGTACTTTCTGTTCCTATTAAGTCTTTACCTTTTTGTAAAGAGTTTATAAACATGCTCATTATAATAGTAATTTCTATTAAATATATTCCAACAGCTAGCTGAAAATGACCAGAAGATATAGGAAGGTCTCCTTGAATACCCAAAAAAGACATTCCAGATAATCCTGATTGCATACTAGGAGAAGCTGATTGAGTTATCTCTAAAGCTCCAAAACTTTTACCCATAGATAATATGATATCTAGCATCAAAGACGACATTGTAACAATAACTCCGCATATAACTGGAGTAAGTACCACTATCATGAATCTCATAGAACTAACAGTTTCATTAACGCTTCCTATTATCTCTCCTTTTACTTCATTCATTCCTTTTAAATAATTTGATATTGACATCATAGTCAAAGAAGTAATTTTTACACCCATTTTTGTTGATTCTAATATCAATTTAAACATTGATATTATCAATTTTGATGGATAACGCCAAATTGCTCCCCAGTTTTTATCAAATAAAGATTCTTCAAATGTCATTCCAAGTCCTGTCATGTTATAAACGATTATTTTAAACATATCTGCTATTTTTGTTCCTTTAATTTTCACAGTAGCTTTTTTTGCAGCTATTTCGATAGGAATATCGCCAGCTAACTGATTTCCTAGCTGAAATAACGCTTCTGGGAATTCATTTTCCAATTTTTCTATATCATCTCTGATATAAAGTTTCTGGAAATGATCCAAATAACAATAAATTATTATAGAGGAACCAATTCCCCATATTATTATAATTGAATATATAGTTTGTGAATGTGAATCAGTAGAAGTAATGAAAAGAAATGCTCCAATTGATACAATTAATATGCATATTGAAACTGCTATTGGTAATATAGAAATTTGCTTAGATTTAAATTTAAATTTTCCTTTTGGAGAGATATCTTTGCAAACACTGATGTCCGGTTCACTGAATGTTACTGGTCTATGCGTTAAAATTCTTTTCATGTACCAAAATATGAATATCGGTAAAACAACATCATAGAACATAAAAATCAATGCAGGACTTAATATATCTGGCATGAATATAACCATAATCGGTATTAATACCAAACACATCAATGGAAGCATAATTCCAATTGTATAAAGTAATGTACTCGAAGAACTAAGTTCTTGAGTATAGTATTTCATTCTTTCTCTTGTTCCATTTAAAATTACTTTGATTGATTCGTCTAATATATCAAATTTTTTTGATACAGGAGCATCAACACTAGATCTAATTAAATGTAAACTCTGAGCATATTCTTCATTACCTTTTTCCCATTTTTTAATATATTCGAGAAGTCCGTCGTCCAAATTATTATATTTTTTCATTTCAACGTCCCAAATGAGTTTCTTGAAATCGTATGACAAAGGACCAGTTAGATTAATTGCAGTGAATAGAACAGCATTTTCTAATGTAGAACGAATTTTTATTCCAACAACCATGTATAAAATAGATAATACTATTTCTGAAGACGCTTCTATCCTATATGATTTTACTTTTTCTTCTGGATAATCAAATATTAAAAATGAAACCAAGAATCCAATAATTAATATTAACGCTGTAATCATTGAATCAAGGCCTAAAAAAATTGATGTGATACTAAAACATATCGTAAAAATCAATGCTAATATAGTAAATGCGCATACACCAGAAGCATCAGTGTTCATATAACATACATTAATAGCATCTGTCAATTTTTTGTTCATTCCCTTAGGTGGTGTTATAGGCAATATCCTTTTGCTATAATCGCATAATTTATCAAACCAAGTTTTTTTTAACTTTTTTTCTTCTTTTAGAAATCTTTTATATTCTAAAGTTAACCATTCTAAATTAGATTCTTCTGATGGAAAATCTACATTTTCATATAATTCTAATATTTTATTTAATTTTTCTCTTTCCTCAAATTTCTTTTTTTTATTTGAGTTGTTCTTTTTTGGCCACATTATTTAAGATTCAATTCAATAAAATATATACTAAACTATAATATATACAGATATAATGATAGAAGAAACATATTTAATTTTTAAAATAATTGTTATTATAATAACAACTATTTTAATCTCCAAAATTGTAAATAAAGTACTTTTAGGTTATTTTAAAAAAATAACAAAACGACTAAAAATTGAAGAAACCGTATATGTCTTCATAAGACGAATTATAATTATCGTAATATATGTTATTGGAATTATCATTATAACAAGCATTATTCCTGGATTTCAAACGTTTGCAAAATCTCTTGTCGCAGCAAGTGGTGTATTAGGTATTGTAATAGGTTTAGCAGCACAAAAAACAGTGGCAAACTTGATAGCAGGTATATCAATTGCAATCACTCGACCATTTAGAGTTGGAGATCATGTTACAATTGAAAATGAATATGGAACTGTTGAAGATATAACTCTTAATCAGGTTGTAGTAAATACATGGGAAAACAAACGATTGATAATTCCAAATTCTGTAATAAGGGATAGAACTATAATTAATTGGAGTATTAAAGATACTTTTGTTTTATGGCATATAGATTTTAATGTAGCTTATGATACAAATATAGATCTAGCTAGATCCATAATTATTGATGAAACAAATAAACATGAGAACGTAATGATTGATAAAGATATAAATGTTTCATTGATAGATCTTGGAGACTTTGCAATGAAACTAAGATTGACATTTTGGGTTTCAGATAGAAATGTTGCATGGAGAACAGGATGTGATATCATGGAGAATGTAAAAAAAAGATTTGATAAAGAGAATATAGAAATTCCATTTCCATGCAGAACAATTATGTTTAAGGGAAATGATAAAAATAATGAACAAAATAAAGATATTTAATTTTTTTACATGAAATTGACAAAATTATGCTCTGAGTAGTTACATTATATTTAAGTAAGTTTAATTTATTAAAGCATTTACCAATATTGAGAATTAAATGCATAGAGCGTTATTGATAAAAAAATGCTTGGTTCATAATTTATTTAAATTTTATTAATTACGTTTATAGAATTTAAATAAAGATAAGTGTAGCAAAGACATAATGCATCTTGATTTTCTAATTTTAAC
>DAOWOJ010000014.1 GCA_030642125.1 Candidatus Aenigmatarchaeota archaeon
ATGGGAAATATTTATTTTGGAAAAAAATATTTTGATGACAATAAAATAAAAAAAACATATGAAAATATTATGACTGACAAAAATATTTGTCCTCATATTGTATTTCATAAAAATCTACAAGAATGTTTTATAAATTGGTGTAAAGAAGATAGAATACATTTAAGTTATACTCCAAACAGAGAAGAAGAACCATTCGAACTTTTAGATAATAATGTTAGAAAACCATATAAAAATAATGGTGTAGGTTATTGGTTTGGAAATGAAGAGTTAGTAAAAGAAATTGAAAAAAAGTTTGATGGTATGAAAAAATATCCTATTTCTTCAAGACAAGTTGATAAAATATCTAAAATGATAGAAGAAGATAAATCACCAGATGAAATTATAGAATATCTTACATCATAATACTAAATTCAGCATATTCAAATATTTATGTAGTAACTAACATGCTATACGGTTCCGTGAACTTCGTTAATTCAGCCTAAAAATTTTTTTCATTGACTATATCAAGAACAATCTGATCAAATATTTAGATAAGAATATTTTTTTTACAATTTCATAAGAAGCAATACTTTTTCAAAATTAAGATATACAAAAATACAAACAAGTAATCATTTTAACAATGATAGTTTTATATGTTAAATCAAAGATATTTTAAGTATGATAACATTAAGTATAATAAAAGCTGATGTTGGTGGATTCGTTGGACATTCATCAAGCCATCAAAGAATATTAGAAATTGCTAGACAAGAATTAAAAAAATGTAATAAATTAACTGATTTTTATGTTACGCATTGCGGAGATGATCTCGAACTAATCATGACTCATAATCATGGTATAGAAAATGAAATTGTGCATAAAATTGCGTGGGACATTTTTGTAAAATGCACAGAAGAAGCAAAAAGACTGAAGTTATATGGAGCTGGACAAGATCTTCTGACTGATACTTTTTCTGGTAATGTTAAAGGAATGGGACCTGGAGTAGCAGAAATGTCATTTGAAGAACGAAAATCAGAACCAATTTTGATATTCATGGCAGATAAAACAGAACCAGGAGCATGGAATTTGCCATTATTTAAGATATTTTGTGATCCATTTTCAACTGCAGGATTAATAATAGATCCAAAATTGCATTCTGGATTTTCTATAGAGGTTCATGATGTTGTAGAACACAAAAAAATTAATTTTAAGATGCCTGAAGAAATGTATGATATACTTGCATTGATTGGACAACCTGCAAGATATGTTATTAAATCTGTAATAAGAAATTCTGACAAAGAAATAGCTGCTGTAGCATCGACACAAAGATTAAGTTTAATAGCAGGAAAATATGTTGGAAAAGATGATCCAGTCGTTGCAATAAGATCGCAATCAGGATTTCCTGCAGTAGGAGAAATATTGGAACCTTTTTCGTTTCCTCATCTTGTCGCAGGATGGATGCGTGGATCTCATCATGGTCCATTGATGCCAGTATCTTTTAAAGATGCCAATCCATCTAGATTCGATGGCCCTCCAAGAGTCATTTGCGCTGGATTTCAATTATGCAATGGAAAATTAAGTGAACCTAGGGATATGTTTAATGATCCTTCATTTGATATGGCTAGAGAAAAAGCAAATAGAATATCTGATTTTATGAGAATGCATGGTCCATTTCAACCACATCTAGTTGGAGTAGACGAATTAGAATATACAACATTGCCTGACGTACTGAAAAAAATTAAACACAGATTTGAAGATTTATAATAATGGTTGGTAAAAATGAAAGGATTTGCAATATGTTTTAATAGTATTGGCGAAATTTGCAATGCATCAATAAATGTAACGGACATATGCTACGATATGATGAATGAATCGTTTACAAGCCATATTTAAATATCTTCATTGAAACTTTTTTTTAAATGTTCAATATTATATATAGCATTGTGACACCTATATATATTATATATAATAAATTCATTGTGTAAAAATGAAAATAGCAATAAGTTCAACAGGAAAGACAGAAGAAGATTATGTAGATGCAAGATTTGGAAGATGTTCATATTTTTCAATAGTAGAAATAGAAGAGGAAAAAATAAAATCTATAAAATATATAGAAAATACATCATCACAACAAGCAAGCGGAGTTGGAATATCAGCAGCACAACTTGTAGCAGATCAAGAAGTAGAATCAATTATTACTGTAAATTTAGGACCAAGGGCTTTTGATGTGTTTACACAATTAAATATTAAGATATACAAAGGACAAGGAAAAATAAAAGAAGTTATTCAACAATTTATTAATGGAAAATTACAAGAAATGACAGCATCAACAAAACCGATGCACGGTGGAAGATATTAATTATATGATTTAAATGTTAAAAATAGCTATTACCGGAGGAAAGGGTGGAACTGGCAAATCAACAATTGCTACATCTTTAGCAGTCGAATTTGCAAGAAATAATAAAGTTATTCTAATTGATGCAGATGTAGAATGCCCAAATGATCATTTAATATTATCAACTAAAAGGAAAAAATATGCAAATATTTATCAATTAATTCCAAAATGGAATTTTAAAAAATGCATAAAATGTGGGAAATGTGCACAGATTTGCAAACAAAACGCTATAGTCTTTGTAAATAAAAAATATCCTGTCTTTGTTAAAGACATTTGTATTGGATGTAAAGCATGCATTGTCGTTTGCCCAAATAAAGCTATTTCTGAATCTAAAAAAGAGATAGGAAGAACATATATAGGAAAAAATTACGGCGTTTTTCTTGTGTCAGGAGAATTAAAATTAGGTGAACTTTCTTCAGGGGAAGTAGTATCACATGTAAGAAAGCATTCTGAAGAAATCATGAAAAATGAAAAATTTGATATAATGCTTATAGATTCGGCCGCAGGAATAGGATGTCCTGTAATTGCTTCTTTGGTTGGCACAGATTATATATTAGCTGTAACAGAACCAACACCATCGGCTTTACATGATTTAAAAAGAGTTTTATATCTTGCAAATCATTTTGCAATTAAACATGGAATTATTATAAACAAATTCGATCTTGAAACAAAATTCTGTTCAAAAATAGAAAAATTTGCAGAAAAAAATAATATTCCTATTATTGGAAAAATACCATATAGAAGAGATTTTATAGATTCAATGATAAAAATGAAGCCTGTTATTGAAGTAAATCCAGAATATAAAGAAATATTCAGAAATATTATAAACAAGATTAAAATAACATAATTAATTTTTTTTAATTTAAAATGACTAGAAATATTTATATATAATAAAAATATCGTCTTTTAACAATTTAATAATATTAAATTAGTAACGAGAAATAAATAATACAACAAAAAAGGTGATCAGATATGACTAGATATATTTTGGGTATCGATGAAGCTGGAAGTGGATTTTAAGTTGTTGCTTTAATCCTTCAAAAGGTGCTGTCGTCGGTCCTTTAGTTATTGCTGGAATATTAATTCCAGAATATAATGAAAACATTCTAAAATCAATTGGTGTGAAAGATTCAAAAGAACTATCACAAAAAAAAAGGGAAGAATTATTTGAAAATATAAAAAAAAGAGAGTATAATTTTATAACTATAAAAACTTCTGCTAAAGAACTAGATAAAGAAATGGATGAAAAAAATCTTAATGAAATTGAAATTGAAAACATTGCAAAAATAATCGATTCTTTTGAATCAAAGAAGCCAAAGGTTTTTGTAGATGCAATTGAAGCAAATACATTAAAATTTAAATTAAAATTGCTATCAAAAATAAATGATAAAGAAATAGAAATCATAGCTGAAAATAAAGCTGATTCTACATATCCTATTGTTAGTGCAGCATCAATTATAGCTAAAGTTACAAGAGACAATGAGATAAAAAATTTGCATAAAAGATATTGTTTCTTCGGATCTGGATATCCTAGCGATGAAAGAACAATTAAATTTCTTGAAAAACTTGATAGAAAAAATTACAATAAAATTGTAAGATTGAAATGGGCAACTTCAAAAAATATTCTTAAAAAGAAAAAACAAAAAAATTTATTTAGCTTTGAATAATCTGTTTTATATTATAAAATATCTTATTAATGCAGCAATAGTTAAATTTATAATAAGGAACAATTTAATAACATAAAATAATTAAAAAAATCACTAAAATTTTTATAAATGATATAAATATCATCGTACATTAATAATTTTAGGAATTGTGTTAATATGAAAATAAAAGAAATTATGAATAAAAAACCATTAACAATAGATCAAGGAAAAAATGCTCTTGATGCTACAAAAGAAATGAATCGTGTAAAAAAAGAAGAAATTATAGTTGTAGATGAAAATAAAAAATTATTAGGAATAATAACAGAAAGAGATCTAATAAATAAGGTAATGGTAAAAAACAAAAAAGTTTCTGATGTAAATGTTAAAAGTATAATGACGCGCAATTTAATTACCATAAACCAAGATAAAGAAGCAACAGAAGCATTATTTAAAATGAGAAAAAGTAGCATTAGAAAAATACCAGTATTGGATTCTGAATCTAATTTAGTCGGAATAATTACGGATTTTGATTTAGCATATGCAATAGAATTAATAGATATATTAGAAAAAAAATTAAGTATGTCAGTAATACCAAATAAAGTAGATTCTGAAATAATAGAAGATAATTGTCAGATATGCGGAAACTTTGACAATAACTTGAAAAAAGTCGAAGGGAAATGGATATGTGAAAATTGCAGAGATGAAACAAATGGAAATTCAGCAAATTATGAGTAACCATGTCTGTGTCGATATAAACGATTCAATAACTTCAGTTAGAGCAAAGATAAGAGAATGTAATCATAGAGATATATCTGTCATAGAAAACAAAAAATTGGTTGGAATCATTTCAAGAAAAGAAATTCTTCACTGCACATCAACAAAATCTAACTTAACAGCAAAATCATTAATGGAATATCCTGTTATTTATTTATTTCCAGAATGTGATGTAATGGATGCAGCAAAAAAAATGTTAGACGCAGAAATAAAATGGTGTCCAATAGTAGTGTCAAAATATGATCTTAAAATAGTCGGAGAACTAAAACTAATAGATATACTAATTTTTTTCTCAAAAACAATGAAACCAAAAAAGAAAAAAGTGTATGAAACTATGACAAAAAATGTTATATATTCTCAATATGATGATAAAATTTCTAGAATTTGGACAAAATTAGAAGAATACGGAAATCAACCAATTATGAAAAATGGAAAATTAGTAGGAATAATTACTAGAAAAGACTTTATAGAACATGGTATTAGAATAGAAAGAGAAAGCAAAAATCCGAAAACAGAATACAATATAGAAAGAATAATGACAACTCCTGTTATAACTATTAAAAAAGATTCTGAAATAGAATTAGCTATTAACATCATTATTGAAAAGAATTTGGATAGATTGCCTGTTATTGAAAATGAAAAATTAGTAGGAATAATTGATACAGAAAATATATTAAAAGCATATATACACTAATGTTTATTTATTGTAAAAACAAATATAATTAGATAAAATGCCTTTACCAGATATAATAGTCGGAAGAAATCAAGAAGATATATCAAAATATGGATTATATGGAACTGGCTATATAGGGAAGCATATAGTCGGTGAAAAAGAAGATGCCCATCTAACCAATAAAATAATGTTAGATTTCCTAAGACCGCATGTTATAGGAATATTTGGTAAAAGAGGTATGGGTAAATCTTATTCGCTCGGAATTTTATCAGAAGAATTATCTTTACTTCCAGAAAAAGTAATGAAAAACCTTTCTATGATTATTGTCGACACAATGGGAATATTCTGGAGCATGAAAGAACCAAATGAACGTGAAATACGTTTATTAAATGATTGGGGAATTAAACCAAAAAATATCCCTATAAAAATTTTTATACCGATAGGATACTCAAAACATTTTATAGAAACTGGATTGCCATTCGACAAAATATTTTCTATGAAAGCATATGATTTATCTGTAGAAGATTGGATTATGTCTTTCGGAATAGATCCAATAAAACCAATAGGAATATTACTAGAGAAAATTATAAACATATGTAAAAATAAAATACCAAAATTCTCAATATATGACATAATAAAAGAAATAAAGGCTGATAAAAAGTCTAGTAAAATAGATAAAAATGCGCTAATAAATAGATTTTCCACAGCAGAAAGATGGGGAATATTCTCTGAAATAGAAGGAGATAGCATAGAGGAATTATTAGAACCAGGTACAATTTCGGTTTTAGATATATCTTTGTTTGGTTCATTATCCAAAGGTTGGTCTATTCGATCTTTGTTGATCGGTCTATTGGCAAGAAGATTGTATGATGTAAGAATAAAGGCAAGAAAAGAAGAAGAATTATCAATTATATCAAAAGGTAGTGCTGATAAAAAAACCCCACTTATTTGGATGGTAATAGATGAAGCTCATCAATTTATACCAAATAAAGGAGAAACAGCGGCATCAGAACCATTATTAAAGTTAGTAAAAGAAGGAAGAGAACCTGGTATAAGTTTAGTTTTAGCTACACAAAGACCTAATAAATTACACGAAGACGTAATAGCACAAACCGACATAGTAATCGCTATGAGATTAACAGCTTCACAAGATATAAATGCTCTAAGAACAGTTATGCAAACATATATGTTAGAAGATATTCAACAAAGCATTAATAAACTACCAAAATCCAATGGAGCAGCAATAATTTTGGATGATAATAGTGAAAGAATATTATCAATGCAAATGAGACCAAGGATTAGTTGGCATGCTGGAAAATCTCCAATAGCTATAACAGAAGAATAATTCAAATTGTTGAAATGTATGTTAATAGAAAAAATAAAAAATCTTAAAGATCTTGAGATAGAAATAAATGCAAATTTAGTTATATCTATTCTAAAATTCTTTATTCCATTCATAATTTCAGGTATTACAATATTCATTCTATCAATTACGATATCTAGCGAATATTTTTCTTCAATGATTTATACTGCTACAACATATTTTTTTACTGGAAAATTGATTGCTATACCTGCTGGAATAGCGTCTGGTTTATCAGTTAACATAGCTATAATGATAGGAATTCTAATGGACTCTCTGATATGTTTATTTTTGATATGGAATTTCGATTTAATAAGAAAAGTTCCACATATTGGAAACTTAGTTAAAAAAACAGAAGAAAAATCTTCAGGATTTTTGGAAAAACATCACTGGATCCAAGAATTAGCAATTTTAGGATTGGCTACATTAGTAGCAATAGACAATCCATTTATTATCATAGGATCAATGGGCGGAACAGTATTAGGAAAATTAATCGGAATGAAATCATGGGAGATATTTATTGGAGTAATCCTTGGTTCTATACTAGGATGCTGTATTGTAGGTCTTGCATCGACAGGATTAATAAATTTTATTAAACTATAATTTAAACATTCTAATTTTTTTATCTATGATTGTACAAAAGCAATTTATAATAAAATATAAAATAATTAATAATATGAAACTTCTGTTAATTCACTCAAACAAACTAGAATATAAAATAACAAAAAAGGCATTAAAAGATATAGAAGAACCAAAGGAAAAAGAAATAAAAATTGGAGAATGTTTAGTAGCTTTCTGGACTGCTGAAGAAGAAGATAACAATATTGAGCAGATTGCAGAAAACACTTTCCAGGAAATAAAATCTGTTGCCAATCAGATTAAAGAAAAAACAATTGTTTTATACCCTTATGTGCATCTTCTTTTTGGGAATAAACCAGCATCAATGAAACTCGCACTTGAAATCGAAAAAAAAATTGAGGAAAAATTAAAAAAAGAGTTTATTTTTTACAAAGCTCCTTTTGGATTCTACAAAAGTTTTGGAATTGAATGCAAAGGTCACCCAATGTCTGAATTGAGCAGAGTAATTAGTGCTAAGAAAAAAGAAGACGAAGATACCACTGAAGCTTTGAAGAATGAAAAAATATTAATATCAAAATGGTATATTTTAGAGCCATCAGGGAAAAAAACAGAAATTAAAGTCGAAGACAATAAAATTGTTGGATTTGATTTTTCCAATAACAAAAAATTGGAAAAACTTGTGAATTATGAGATGATGAAAAATAGGAAAGTTGATATCGAACCACCTCATATCAAACTAATGAAAAAATTGGAAATTGCTGATTATGAACCAGGAAGTGATCCAGGAAATTTAAGATATTATCCAAAAGGAAGACTAATTAAATCACTTCTTGAAGACTTTGTCACAAACGAAGTTATTAAATATGGTGGAATGGAAGTTGAAACACCAATTATGTATGATTTTGAACATCCTACTTTAAAAAAATATCTTAATAGATTTCCCGCAAGACAATATAAAATAGACACTCCAAATAAAAATGTTTTTCTTAGATTTGCTGCTTGTTTCGGGCAATTTTTAATGAGCCATGACGCAAACATATCTTACAAAAATTTACCTGTGAAATTATATGAAATGACAAAATATAGTTTTAGAGTTGAACAAAGAGGAGAACTTGCAGGATTAAGGAGATTAAGATCATTTACTATGCCAGATTGTCATGCTTTATGCTATGATATAAAACAAGCAAAAGAAGAGTTATTTAAAAGATTTGAGTTATCTGAAAAAATTCAAAATGAAATCGGATTTACATTAAAAGAAGACTTTGAAGTAGCTATCAGAATTGTTAAAGATTTCTATGAAGAAAATGAAGAGTTTGTCAATAAATTTGTAG
>DAOWOJ010000025.1 GCA_030642125.1 Candidatus Aenigmatarchaeota archaeon
GGTTAAGATATCGCCTTGACGTGGCGGAGAGTTATATCCCGCAAATCCCCGGTTCGAATCCGGGCGAACGCATTTCACGAAACAGTTAAATATTAAAAATCAAAATAATATTATGTTAGTTACAATATTTAGCATAATTTTAGCGATAACCGCATATCTATTAGCATCCAAAATGATGGGACAAAGTACACTATCAGGAATTATAGCAGGAATAGTTTTTATATTATTTACAATTTTTATTCCATTGCCACCAATATTCATGTTCAATATACCATTGATGGCAGGAATATCAATAATAGCAACAATTACAGATATTCTATGTGGAATAGGGCTTCCTTTTATAATTATATATCTGTTATCAGAAAAAGATGTAAAATTAAGCTTAATTGCTGCAATAATTGGAACAGTTATATATATTCTACTGGAATCTATTACGATGTCATTATTTATTTAATTAAAATTTTCCAAATTTTGGAGTTTTATATTTTCTTGCACATTTCTTGCACATTCCCATACTGTTATCAAAACAATGTGAACATGCATGAACACCACATATCTGACAAGTACTAAGAAGACCATTTTTTCCACAAATTTTACAAATTCCTTCGATCATTATGCATCATTTTTATATTAATAATCAAAATATATAAAGTAATAATATGAAAATTTTATATTCAACAAAATCTGTTTGTCCAGAATGTCTGAAACGAAAGAAAATAACTAAATTTATTCCAGCAGAAGTTTTTGAAAATAGAGGGAAAATATATATTCAAAAAACATGTCCAAAACATGGTAAAATAAAAGAAATGATATGGAGTGATGCAAAATCGTATCATAAAATAATGACATCTTTATATGCTGGAGATGGAGTTAGTAATCCTTTCATAAAAACAAGCAATTGTCCATCTGATTGTGGACTTTGTCCAGCGCATAAAAGTCACACATTATTAGGATTAATAGATGTAACAAACAGATGCAATATAAGATGTTGGTATTGTTTTGCAAATGCATCAGCATCTGGATTTGTATATGAACCAAGCTTAAAACAGATATATCAAATGCTAGAAAATCTTAGAAATGAGAGACCTGTAAAATGTCCGGCTGTTCAATTTTCTGGTGGAGAACCACTTATAAGAAAGGATCTTGTAAAAATCATTAAAAAAGCTAAAGAACTTGGTTTCAAACAGATACAGATTGCAACAAACGGAATTATGTTAGCAAAAAATAATACATTAACAAAAGAATTAAGAGAAGCTGGACTAAATACGATTTATTTGAAATGGAATGGAACAAATAAAAATACAAACATAGAAAATTTGGTATATAAAGATAAAATATTGAACAACTGCAGAAAGTGTGGATTAGGAATAGTTCTTGTTCCGACTATTATAAAAACATTTAATGACAAAGAAGTTGGAAACATAATAAAATTTGCTGCTGATAACTCGGACATAATAAGAGGAGTAAATTTTCAGCCTATATCTTTCGTAGGAAAATTAAAAAATATAGATGAAACAAAAAGGAAAAAAGAAGCATATAATATAGCTGATTTACTAAAAGATATCAAAGAACAAATTAACATAGACGAAAAGAATTTTTTTGCTGTACCAACAGTAATTCCAATATCTAAATTTATAGCTGCATTAAAGAAAAAACCGCAAGCAGAATTCGGAGCGCATCCACTATGCGGAATGGCATCATATTTATTTATTAAAAATGGTAAAATTTACCCATTGCCAGAATTTATTGATATTGAAGGGTTTATCGAATTCATAAAACAAAAAACAAAAAAAGTGGAAAATGGAAAAAAAATAGCAAGATTTTTCGTTTATATTTCAATATGGAAAAACATGAAAAAATTCATTAATAAAAAAAAGGCCCCAGAAGGATTCAATATGACAAAAATAATATTTGAAATAATGAAAGGAAATTTCAGCGCATTAGCAAAATTCCATTTGAATGCATTATATATAGGAGCAATGAGATTTCAAGATGCATGGACAATGGATCATGAAAGATTACGTAGATGTTGTATACATTTCTGTTCACCAGATGGTAGAATAATACCATTTTGTTCTTATAACACATTCCCAAAATATAGAAAAGAAATAGAAAAACAATTTGGAATTCCTCTTTCCGAATGGAAAAAAAGAAATCCAAAAAAAACAATAGGTTCTTTTATGTGAACAAACAATAAATTATGCTCCAACCATTATACCTTGTTGTGCTATTTCTTTATTTGTATCTTGTGTTGCTACCCCAAATATCTCTTCCATTGTTAATTCGCTTATATCTTTTGCATTTTGTGCTTCTACAGGAAGTTCTATCTTTACTGGTTTATTGTAGTCATATTGTTTTATTATAATGTGCATATCCATGTTTATAACAACTTTTTTAATTGACATAAAAATAGACATATTAACATCTTGTTTCATTACATAAAAATTGTCCTTTGATATATATTGTATTATGTTCATATCCTTTACCATATCTTTTAGACCATCCATATTAAATTGATTAGATCCTTGTTGTTTCATCATTTGATTTATGTATGGTGTATCTAATGCTACTTCCCAAAATTGTTCCATATCAATATCCATTTCTATAACATAGCAACTTTTTCCATCAACCTTTGCATCATTTAAACGAGTAGATTCCATAACTTCAAGCATTTTCTTTTGTTGTTCTGTTTGATCATATTGTTTCCAGATGTCCTTATTTAGTTGTTTTATCCAAAAATCTTTTTCATCAATCTGTGTATTTGTATATACCATATCATCGATTATATACATTACAGATTTCATTGACATAGTAACTTTTGGTCCCGGATCATCTTCAACTTCTTTAGGCACATAATTAATGGTCATATCAAATTTCATCTTTTTATTTTCTGTATCAATTAAACTAATACTGTTACTTACAACATTAAGCTTAGTTGGAGCATTATAATCCTCATCATTTGCTGTAAATTCCGAATCAATTGTCATATTCATATCCATATCCATATGCATATCCATTTTTTGTGTTTTTATGTTTTTCAATGAATCTATAGATTTATCTTGTATTTCACGTGATGTAATTTTTGGAATCGTTGTTGTATAATAAAGCATTGCAACAATGAATAATATAGCTACTACTGCTAAAATTATAATTTTAGTATTTTTCATATTTCACCTCCAATATTGTATCAATGCGATCGCCGGGATTTTCAAACTTTTCCATATTTGTTTAAATATTTAAAAGAGTTTTTTGAACCCGGGTCTCTACCGATCTGCATATCTTGGCAGGGATCTACTTAAATTTAGTATCCTACCGACTAGACTACGATCGCATTATTTATTATTAGCTTTTATAAATATAAATTATAAATCATATAACAATAAATTGATTTCATGAAAACAAAAATTGTATGTATAGGAACTCACTTAAAAGACGCAGACAAAAAAAAATTATGGAAAAAAATCGAAGATGATGCATTTAAAAATGATAAAAATTATGTTCCAACAATGAGTTTTTTCAAACCAAAACCAAAAGAAAAAAAAGAATTTTTAGTTCTCTATGTTGATAATAAACCTGTTGGAAGAGCCATGGTTACAGTAGATAAAAATTGGATAAGTAGAAAAAAGGAAAATATTGGATTTATAGATGATTTCATTATTGACAAAGATTATGAAAAATATGCTGATTTATTAATAGAAAGATGTATCGAAATTTTAAAGGAAAGAAAAATAAATGGTGTGATGCCAAGGTATTTATTACCAGCAATACAAGTAACTGATTGTGATATGCTTCCACAATTTGGACTTTCACACACACCAGCATGGTATAAAGACATATTTATTAGAAACGATTTTAAAAAAATCAAAGAATGGTCAGCATATAGACTAAAAATTCCGAAAAAAATACGAAAATCTGAAATAGAGAATGCAAAAAAAGTAATGAAAGAACTAAATATTGGAATTGAAGAATTAAATACCAGAGATACTGAAAGAGTCAAAGAATATAATCAATTCATGAAAGATACTTTTCATGAGCATTTCGGTTTCAACCCAAAAGACTATATTCCAACGCCAGATTCTAAATTACAACGAATGGCTCTTTATATATTTCTAAAAATATTAAAATTCAAATTTATGATAGGAGTTGATAAAAAAACAGGAAAAATAATGGGAACAGTAATATATTTTCCTGATCTAAACATTGTTTTTAGAGCTATTTTAGATTCTAAATGGAATATTTTAAGAGCATTGTGTATCATAAGAAAAACAAAAAGAGCAAGAATTGATGCCGGTGGAATGGTAGGAAGTCTAAGAAACAAAGGATTAATAACAGGATGTCTTGGATTCGCTTTTGATTGGGCTAGAAAAGAACATTTCGAAGAAGCTGACACAGGACCAATTATGTTGGACAATCTGGCTTCTATGGGTGTTGTAGAAAAAGCATTAAAACAATGCGAAGTCATCAACGAAATAAAATATCATACATATTTTAGAAAAATTTAATAATAATATGAATCAAAAACAAAGAATTGAAAAAGACTTAGAATTATTCGAAAAAACAATGAAAAAAGCTATTAATAAACGAAATATTAAAATTATAAGTCTTTCAAACAATTATTATAATGATTCAAAACATTATTTAAAGAAAAAAGATTATTTCACGGCATTTGGTTGTATAAATTATGCCCATGGATTATTAGATGCATATCTATCTTCTAACATTTAAATTTTTATCTTTAAAGAAATAATATATTAAAATTAAATTGTTGATAAAATGAAACAAATAAATATTAAAAAATCGATAGAAGAACTAAGAAAAAATTCAGAAAAAAGGAATTTTGAACAAATGTTCGAATTGATCATTAATTTAAAGAGTATAAACTTAAAGAAATCTGATACTCAATTTTATGAAAAATTTACTCTTCCTAATGAACTAGGTAAAAAAGCAAAAATAGTTGTATTTGTTGACTCAATGGAATCTGATGCAAAAGGATTTGGTTTTGACGTTATACCAAAGGAAAAAATTATGATAAATGACAAAACTCTTGCAAAAAAATTTGCAAGAAAGATTTCACGAAAATATGATTTTTTAATGGCAGAAGGTCCATTAATGCCATTAATTGGGAAAAAATTTGGTCAAATTCTTGCACCAAGGAAAAAAATGCCAATTATAATCACTTCAAAAGATATGTTAAAAGAAACTCAAGAAAAATTAAATAAAACGATATCAATTCAATTAAAAACAACCCCTGTTATACAATTTTCAGTAGGTTCTGAGAAAATATCAGACGAAAAAATTATAGAAAATATAAATTCTGGATTAGAAGAAGTTAAAACGAAATTACCAAAAAATAAGGGAAATATTAAAGATATTTTATTAAAATTAACAATGAGCAAAACAGTAAAAATACAATAAATGTGATAATATGGTTTCAAAAAATAAAGTAAACGATGTGGCCAAATTAAAAGAATTGATAAGCGAATATTCATGTATTGGCATAATAGATATGCATAAAATGCCAGGTGCGCAACTTCAAAAAATAAGGGAAAAAATTAGTGATATCGCTACAATAAAAATGGCGAAAAAAAATATTATAAAATTATCATTGAAAGATGAATTAGTAGATCTAAAGAAATTTATGAATAAAGAATCTGGTCTAATTCTAACAAACAAAGACCCATTAGAATTGAATAAATTTCTACTTAAAAACAAAGTACCATGTAAAGCTAAACCAGGAGACAAATCTGATAAAGAAATTATAATTAAAGCTGGACCAACTAACATAAAAGCTGGTATAATATTGGGAAAATTAAAAAATGTTGGATTAACTATCAAAGTAGATAATGGAAATATTACAATAATTAAAGATAAAAAAATATTATCAAAAGGAGATATTATAACACATGATATGATAGATTTGCTTGTAAAATTTAAAATAAAACCAATTGATACGAAATTAAATTTAAACGCGATTTGTAAAGACAATATAATTTTTAATAATGAATTATTATCTAAAACTGATGAAGATTATAAAAATGAAATAAAAAGCATACATAGAAACGCCTTTAATTTATCATATAATTACAAATATCCATGTA
>DAOWOJ010000028.1 GCA_030642125.1 Candidatus Aenigmatarchaeota archaeon
AATATATACAATTCAATATAAACAATCGTTATATAATCAAGAAATTAAACAAAAACGAATTATATTAGAATCTATTACACAATTAGAAAATGAATCAAAAAAAGATTCTTCATCATTCACATTTATAAAACTTCCTGTTGTAAAAGAAGAAAAAAAAGATGAAGCAATCAATCTAAAAGGTGATATAATAACTCTAGTTGTTCAAGCAAGACCAGGAACAGGAAAAACATTAGTGAATACTGATAATATATTATACGGAATTGATACGCAACATTCTATTAGAATGTCAAAAAAAATTACAGAAAATATAATAGGTATTGATTTATCTGAATTTGATTTAGTTTATACTATATATTCAAATGCTTCTAATATAGAGGGATCGTCTGGTGGTTCTGGTATAACAATTGCAACAATATCTGCATTAAAAAATAAAAAACTAAATGAAAATGTAACAATAACAGGAACAATAAATCATAATGGAACAATAGGCCCTGTTGATAATATCATTGAAAAAGCCATAGCTGCAAAAGATAATAATATAGATCTAATTTTAGTTCCAATTGGACAATCAAAAGTAATGAAATATAATATTGAAAAATATTGTGATAAATGGAATAATATAGAATTTTGTCATCTTGAAACAATACCAGAAAGAATTGATGTTGAAAAAGAAGTTGGTATAAATGTTAAAGAGGTTGAAAATATCAAAGATGCAATGGAATATTTCTTCGAATAATTATTTACGATAAATATCATTGAAAATATTAACAAATTACGTAATGTATATTATTATCAATATAAAAAATATTGTTAGCGTAATTTATTATTGAATTTCATGTATTTTAAAAAAGCATTTTACGTTTAATTTTATAATAGTAATATGGTGGTAGTAGCGTAATGGTAGCGCAGGAGTTTGTGGAGCTTCAAGAATGGGTTCAATCCCCATCTATCACCCTTTACTAAATTATATAATATATTAAATCGATAAAAATACTATTATGTATAAAAATATTAGAATTTATTTATCATATTTAATGCAGATACTTATTGTTGTATATTCGATAATAAGTCTATATTTTGGAGAATATTTATTATGTATTTGGAGTTTGTTTGCATTCGTATTAACATTAGCTCCAATGATAATAAAAAGAAAATATAATGTTACATTATCATGGGAACTGAATTTTTTGATAGTGTTGATTCTATATTTGCATATAGGTGGTAATGTAAGAGGATGGTATGATCTATTTTATCCATTTTACGATAAATTTATGCATTTATTATCTTCTGCATTAGTTGCTATATTTGGGTTTGTTAGTACAGTAATTTTAACAAGATATGTTGATTCAATTAAGTTTAATAGATATCTAACATTTTTTTTCGTAATAGTTATGACAATGGCATTCGGAGCGTTTTGGGAAATTGGAGAATTTTTCTCAGACATACTTCTTAATACACAACTTCAATATGGGTTAACTGATACAATGCTAGATTTGATATTTGATCTTATTGGTGGTTCAATGATAGGTATAATAGGGAACTTTTATCCTAATAAAATTCCGAAGTTGAAACATAATAATGACACTTAAAATATATCTTTATTATGTTTTAATATAGTCTTGTATTTCATATAAACAGTTTTCAATATCTTCTATATTATTCGGATCTGATATATTAAAATCTACTGATTTTTTGTTTATTTCAGGACCAACACCTATCTTAAATTGGTTTAGATCAGGATTAATAATATTCATATCAGATGGTTTATTTCCAATCACGATGATATCTTTATATCCATTTAATAATTTATTTGCTATTTCTTTTTTCCCTCCAGCATCTTGATATCCAATTATATAATTTTTATCTATTATTGGGATTGGATCGGATTTAATGCGATCTAAACATAATGATTTGTAATATTTTTCATATCCTGCTTCATTGGCTATAACATGGAATGGATTCTTAGTGACGCCAAAACAAGGAATTTCATTATTTCCAAGATATTCAGGAATAATGGTTGTTTTTAATTGTGGTTTTTTAAATAAAGGCTCTGTTATTTTACATACATACGGAACCGGAATTTTTTCTTCTTGAAAAAGGTCTAGTGCAGTAATAGAATTTTTATAATTTCCTTCTTCTGATTTACAATTTTTTATTATTGTTTTTTTTAAATTTTCTGGTATTCTATATTCATAATGAGATATATTTTTAAATAACTCATTGACATCTTTAGGATAATCAATATCTTGTATTAGAGTTCCATCAATGTCTAAAACAACAGCAACTTTTTTATCATATACCATTATCGAATTTAAAGTTTTGTGTATATAAGTTGACGAACATATACACGACAAACAACGATATAATTAAAATGATATAATTACACTTAATACAATTTCTGCAATTATTGAAGTTATACAACCAGTCCACATTAAACAAACAAAATTTATATTAAGATTTAGAGGATGTGTTCCATTCATGTAACGGATTATTACAGAAGATATCAATGCGTGTGTTATTATAATGCACAAAAGCGAAAGAGAAATTATGTTACTATCTATTGGGGAAAAAAACATTGATAAAAATTTATCTTGAATATTCATTTTCATGTACATCGAATTTATTCCTTCGATAATATAAAATGTTGAATATAATGTAAATGATAAAGCTGCCATTAATCCATAAACTATACCCAATGTACTTGTTGCTGATAAAAATCTTCTTTTCCTAATATCTACTAACGTAGTAAAATTTTTGCTTATTGAATTTCCTGCTTTTTCTGTATTGACACCAGAATATAAAACTTTAGTAAACATATTGTTCATTCTAATTATCAAATTACTAGCTGTTTCTTTAGAAAATAATTCCCAAGAATATAATTTGTCTATGTGTATTTTCAAACGTTTAAATAATCTTTCTATATTTTTTGATAACGGTCCAAAATTATGTCTAACTAATGGTTTAAGAGCCTCTTCTAACATTCCACCTCTTGCTTGTGTAGTAGCTCCGAGTGTTCGAATAAATGCTGAATAATTGTTTTCTCTTTTTCTTATTTTTTTATCTTCATCTTGGATAACGAAACCAACTATCAAAAGCGGTGTCAAAGTGGTTGGTATTGATAATGATAATGGTAGTATATCTATATACAACAAGATAATTGCAATAAATACACAGCAAATTATTGAAATAACATATCTAGATTTTATTTTATTCGTTATGTTTTTATCTATATCTTTGAATTTTCCCCATATTGGATCAAATGGCATTTTTATTTTAAATAAATATGCCAGTATAAATTCAACTGAAATAAATAGAAATGAGCATGTCATTACTAGTTTACCAACACTCATCCCTACTATCATTGGTAAAATCATAACAAAAGACATCAAAAACGACATTGTTATAAGCATTGAAATATAAATATCTTTGAATGTTTCCATATCATAAAGCGAATTTTCATACATATCAGTAAAATTTACCATAATTGTTTCATTTTCATTAATTAAAAAATTTTTTATTGGTTCGCCTGATTCAGATGAACATGCGAATCTATCCAAAAAATCGGATAATAAATCAGATGGTGTTCTATCAGCTACAAATCTACATGCTTCTGAAAAAGTTAGATTCCATGTATCTATCATAACAAATATTTTATTTATTTCTTTGCCAAGTTCACCATATTCTTTTTTTTCAGCTATATCTTTCAGTATCATTTTTTTTTGAATGTTTGAAGAACTTAGAATACTTAAATTTGTTGCAAAAAAATGCATGTTAAAATCTATTTCATATTTTTTTTTTTCGTAAACAGAAAATGGATATAATATAACGAAAATTATACAATACAATGGGATACAATAAATCAAACCAAGCGTGAAACTAGATAATACTAAAGGAAAAACAAAAGGCAATATGATTGCAATTAATATACCTATGAAAATAATAGGCAATGCAAACTTTATAATGAAATCAAATATAGACATATTAAACGTATAAAATATTTTTTTATAATTCACTTATATCACTTCATCATATACAATTTAACTGAGAAAGGCAATCCGCTTAATCCTTTTTTCATATAAGATTGAATTAAATCATTAACTTCAAAATAATTAAATATTTTCCGGCTAACAATTTCATCAAGAATTTCTGCTCTCTTAAACATTTCAGTATAAATGTCTCGTTTGTTTTTATATCCCATTTTACTAGCAACTTTAGTTTCCAACATATAACTGTTGTTCATTCCTCTGAAAATATGTTTATCTTTTATTGTATTTAGTTGAAATATATTTCTTGTGGCTATTCCATTATATTCTTTTACGTATCCTTCTATTTCTTCAATATTTGTGCAACGTCTAATCAATTTACCGTTTTTATAAGAAGCTTGCATAAAAAGTGAAATATTAAGATTATCTATAAATGTTAATGGAACACTAATTGGTTTTCCTGTTAATCTTTGAATCATAGTTTTAACAGAAGATGCATGAATAGTTGATAATACAATATGACCTGTTTGTATACCATGAAATGCTGTAGTAGCTTCTTTTCCTCTTATTTCTCCTACTATTATATAGTCTGGTCTTGATCTCAATGCTGTTCTTAATAATTTATACATAGATACTTCGGATGTGTCGATTCCTGTTCTTGTCAGTAGCTGTTGCCAAACTTTTTGCGGTGCCCTAATTTCTGGTGTTTCTTCTGCTGTAAATACTTTTGCTTCTGAATCTATAAACGATAAAAAACTATTAAGTAAACTTGTTTTACCTGATGCAGTTTCTCCACAAATGAACATGCTCATACCATTCTGAATACATAACCATATATAAGCTGCAATCTCAGAATTTATTGTACCAAGTTTAATTAGTTCAGAAATTGAGAATGGTAATTTTGTAAATTTTCTTACAGTGAAACTTGGTCCTCTTCTACTTATAACATTACTAAATACAACGTTCATTCTAGAACCATCTTTCATTGTGACATCGACTATTGGATTTCCTTCACTCATTCCTGATCCAGATTTATCACCAGCGCTAGCTAAATATTGTAAAAGCGATACGTCACTGCTAAAACGTATGTTAGTTTCCAACATACCAAATATTTTGTGAATTATAGATATGTTTCTCGATCCTACACAATGAATATCTTCAATATATTCGTCCATCATTAACGGTTCTAATTTCCCATTTCCTGTTATATTTCTTTTTAGTGTATATTTGCTTTTTTTAAACTCATTTTTTGTAACACTGACAACTTTTTTTATTTTAAAAATATTTTTCTCTGTACTAAATGTAGTATTTTTTCTTAAAAGTTTGTCTATCAATTTATATAATTCTTCATCATTGTTTGGAATAGGTTCATTCACAGAATCGTCAAGTATCAATCCCATAATTTTCTTAAATTTCTTTTGTTCATATTGTGTCAATTCTGGTTCTATAGCATGATATTTTTTTATTTTTTTTTTATGTAAAAATATATGAATAAAAATATCATCTGCGACAGGATATATTAAATTTGGGGTTTTGAATTCTTCATCACTAATATTGAATATTGATAGTTTTTCGTAAAATACTGGAATCGTTCCAGTATCTCTTTTAAAGTCAATTAAATATTTCATTAAATGTGGATTTTTATTTATAATATTTTCTATTTTCATTTAATCATCTTAAACTATTCTAGATATTTCAACAATTAATCCTAATCCAGGTTCTACTCTGAAACCAATGATTTG
>DAOWOJ010000107.1 GCA_030642125.1 Candidatus Aenigmatarchaeota archaeon
ATCTAATAGGAGTTTCCAGCAATTCACCCAGTTTTCATATTACATTTGCATGTAAGCCGGACAAATTTGTCTATCCGGAAATAAATATCCTCCGTCAGTGGAAGTTCCCTCTGATAATGCTTTAAGAACAGTTTTATTATTTTGTAAGATTGCTTGAAAAAATCCAACTGTTTTTTCCTTTGCTGTCATTTCAGAAACATCTTTATTCATTAAAGTTTCTAAATCTAAAAGGTCAGATGCTTTTTTAGTTACTTTCGTATCTTTACCATCTACTTTACTTGTAAGTTCTGAAAGTTGTTTTTGGATTTTGTCTAAACCTAATCCAGCAACAACTTCTTCTGCTGCTTTTTGAATTGCATCATTTTCATTCTTACTAGTTTCTTCTTTTGGTTCCTCAGTAATTTCAACTTTATCTTTATCAACAGATACTTCTTCCATTGTTTTAGTTTCTGTGTCAACTACATATTGTTTACCATCTATTGTTTTTATGATTTTCATAAATTATTATTTCTTTATTTTATACAAGCCATAACTTGATTGTTTGTTAATTTCTTGTAAAATCCGCACTGCAAGTTGTGATTTATGTGTCATTTTTACTTTTTGTTTTACGACCTTTAATTTGTCATTTTTAATAGCTTTTGCTGGAGTATCTACTTTTTTAGATTCCTTAGAATCTGTTGAAAGTATTAAAAGTTTCTCCAGTGCTCCGACTGTATATTTCAATTTTTCAATTGTATTATTTATAACATCTTTATTCTTTTTAGATATTATTTTTCCTTCTTTTTTAGAAATTCCTTTATTATCTATATCATTTTTTTTCTTATTATCTTTGATTTGTTCAACTAATTTTTTTTGTAATTCAATTTTTTCAAGTGCTTCATCTATTGCTTTTTCAATTGTTAAATTATCTTCTTTTGATATGATTAATGATAAATCAATTAATTCTTTCATATATGCTCCACTATATCCTTTTGTTTTTTTAACTATTTCATCTAATGATTTAATTTCTTTATTAAGTAATTTAGTAATCATTTTTTTTCTTACTTTTGAATTTGGTGCGTCATATTGGATTAAATCGTGAAATCTACCTGGTCTATCTAATAAACAATCAGGTAAATTCTCTGGTTCACTAGATGTTAATAGTGTTAATATTCTTTTATTTTCACTTAATCCATCCATTTCTGTTTTTAAAGCATCTGTTACTTGTCCTTTTAACCAATTATCAATATCTTCCATAAATATAATAGTAGTTCCTAACATTTTTGCTAACTTATAAGCCATTGCAATTGTTTTACTTGGATATATAGATGGTTTAAAATCTTTAGCTGTTATCCATATACAACTTGATTTAACTTCATTCATTATTATTTTACCAGTTAAAGTTTTTCCATTCCCAGGTAATCCATACATTAATATTCCTCTACTTGTAAAATCATCTTTATTTATCATTGTAATAGCCCTCTTAATAATTTTTTCTGATTTTTCATCTATATATAAATCATTCCAAGTTTTATTATTTAATTGTAAAAATTCACCAGTTATAGAAAATTTTTCTCCTTTTAAAAAATTATTATCTTTAACCCAAGTATGAATTTCATCCATAGTTTTCATATTAAATTCTTTATTACTAGTTGATGTAATAACTTCCATTATCATTCCTGTATATGTTGGATAAATTTTATATATAATATTTTTTTTATAAAATGAAATTCCTTCTACTAATAAACTATCTCGTTTTTTTGAATTTAATTGTATATCAGCATATATTGGTGGATATTCTCTTCCATCCCAATTAAATCGTCTTGTTTCTTTTGGTTTTGTATCAAATATATTTTTATGTGCTGATAAATAACTACCAATTAATGGCATTGGAATATCAAAACTATTAATATAAATATCTTTAGTATCAACTCCTAAATGTTTTTTATATAATCCAATTTCAGTAGTTTGTCCTATATTTTTTTTATATACTCTATTAAAAAATTTTGGTAATTGTTTATTTAATCTATGGATAAATTTCTTTTTATTTTTTCCAACTCCTGGTCTTTCTGCTCTTCGCATTTCTCCACCACATTTAGAACATTTAATATCTTTACAATGTTTTTTTGATATTGTTTTATGTCCACATTCTATACATTCGCAATTATAATCTTTTTTTTGTATTCCTTTTTTTATAAATTCACCAATTTTCTTTTCATCTGTTTTGGTTCCATTTTTAATTGATTTTTGACTTAAAGATGTTAATGCTTCAGCATTTGCTGGAACTGCTACTGCTGACACTTCTAATAATTCGTGTTTTTTGTTTTCTTCATTTGCTGGAATAAATCCTACTGACCAAGCTGTTAAAAAACCATCTTGATACATTTTTTTTACTTCTCTTGCTAATGATGTTATTTCGTGAAACTCTGGTTCAAAAATAACTTGATTATCTTTTATTCTTATATTTTTAGCAATACCAATAGTTGAAAGAGGATGATAATCGTGTCCTGCTTGTAAAACTGGGTTTCTTTTAAAATTTTTAAAATCCCAATCTTTAACTTTTATACTATCGCCAGATCTATCAATGGCTTCTGTTGATGCAATTGCTGTCATTTTACCATTAATTTTTTCTGTTAATGCTTGTATTTCTTTTTTCTTCATATTATTTTATTTATAATTAATATATTTGATGTTATA
>DAOWOJ010000112.1 GCA_030642125.1 Candidatus Aenigmatarchaeota archaeon
GATTTATAGCTTGAATAGATATTATATTTGATATTTGTTTTCTTTTCTCCTCTAACATTTTTCTTCTTTGATCAGTTGTTAATTTAATATTGCCATTTTTTAATATTTTCTTTGCAATGTCTTTATAATTATCGCTATTAAATTTATTTTTGAGATCTTTTTTTGATGCTTCCAATCCTTTTCTTGCGTTTTTGTATATGACTGGGTAAACTAAAATATTGTCCAAGTCAATAGATTCATCTAGTTTGAAATCTAATGCTGATTCTTGATTCACAATTATTTCAAAATTGTGAAAGCTGCATATAACATTTTTACTGTCTACCATATGACTCATAACATTTTATTTATTTCATCTTCTGATAATTTCCTGAATTTCTTATTTTCGACTATTCCTACATCAATTATATTAACATTAAATTTTTGTTTATCAACTTTTTTTATTGAATTAAAGATCATTTTAATTGCATCTTTTTTTGACATGTTTTGTTTCCAATTTTTTTCAAGATATTTTTCAACAGTATTCGATTCTTTACCTATAGAATGAGCTTCCCATTCTCTAAGATAACCACTAGGATCTGTTTCAAATAATCTAGCGCTATCATCTATACCAGCTATCAACGAACCAACTCCATATGGTCTAACACCAGCATATTGCGTATATAATTGCTTTTGATCTGCCAATAATTTTGTCAATGTGAAAGTGTCTATCGGTTCATCGTAAGTAATTCTATGAGATTGTGATTTCGTTCTTGCGAAGTCGACCAAATTCCTAGCATCTGCTAATAATCCTGTACAAGCCATACCTATATGATTATCTATTGAATGAATTTTATTCATTGAACCAATTTTTGATAATTTTAATGGTCTTTTTATTCCACTTATTATAACTCCGTCCTTGAATGTTGTACCAATTATAAGTTCTCCTCGCTTCACAGCAGCTGTGGCATATTCTACCTGATATAATCTACCTTCAGGCGAAAATACTACTATTGTTCTATCATATCCCATATAAGATTGTTGCATATCCATAAAATCACTTGAACTTGATATATTTTATAATAATTATATAAATATTAATTTATATTTTAAGACAATTAATAGTTCCACTTACTCTTATAACATGAAAAATTGTTCTATGTTTTTCTATTTCTGTTATTGTACATAATGCGGATCTGATATCATCAACACTTGTATGCGAACAACGTAAAACTCCTGTGTGTTTATCATTTGACCATAAATTTTTTATTATCCATATGTTAGCATTGGCTGTTCTAATTTCACCAAGTAAATCAAAACAAGAAATCCAAATAGCATTAACAACATCTTTTAAATTTATGTCTAATTCTGATATTATTTCAAAATACAAATATCTTTTTTTTGATTCAAGTGACTTTGTTCTAGATAATTTCACGTTAATTCACCAATCTAACTCCATCCATGATCCAATCACTATCTATTTTTTCTTCATTTCTTTTTATAATTTTATATAAATTTTGAAGTGGTTTTAATGATTTATCTTTGTTTAAACCTAATAAAAATCCTATAGATGACATTGTAATAGGGTCTCGAATATCCCATTTTGATATTGCACCAGAATAAATTACAATATTAGTACCAACTTTATCACAAATTTTAATGTTATTCATTAAAGATTGTGACAAAAAAACTCTATTTTTCTTATGAGAAAATAAAAAATCTCTTATATCAATACCTATTGCAACATTGTTAGTTTTTGCAAAATTTCCCATAATTTTATCAAAACCAGAATCTGTTTTCCTATTTTTATGTGGATTAATCAGAATATCAATTAAATTATTTTCGCATACCAATCTATTTGTATCTAAATTTCCGCCTCTTACAGCGATAATAGGAAATTCAGTTCTCAATTTTCTTAATTGATTTAGAAATTTATTTTTATTTTTTAATTCTAATTCTATTCCTATTTTTATATCAATTTGTTCATTCAAATCCAAAATTTGTTTTTTGATATCAAATATTTTTTTTGAATCGTAATCTTTTATCAATAAAACAAATCCATCAAACCCAAATCTTTTATAAAATTCAGTTAATTCTTGTAGATTATTTGATCCAAGATAACATATATCATAAAAATGTCTCATACGTTTTTATAGATCATATTTGTTATTTATAATGCAATTATTTTATTGAATGATAATCAAAGTGCGACAATCAAAGCTCCTACAATGAGCAATATTATACCAATCATACCTTGCATCAGTTCTATAAATTGTACATACCATCCTAATCCATAAGTTGGTATTAGAGTCCATAAACCTACCAAAATAAGTATTATTCCAAATATTTTTTTAATAATTTTATTCATTTTTTTTCTCCTTTAATTTATTAATAGTTGAAAAAATTAATATATAAAGATTCAACTTAATCAGTGAGAAAATGAAAGGGGTTTATCAATATATACGGGAATTGTGGAAAAACCCAAGAGAGGGGTTGGGATATGCTTATAGACAAAGAATCTCGTTATGGAGAAAACAAAACGTAATTGAGAGAATAGAAAAACCTACTAGAATAGATAAAGCTAGAGAATTGGGTTATAAAGCTAAAAGAGGATATGTTTTAAC
>DAOWOJ010000062.1 GCA_030642125.1 Candidatus Aenigmatarchaeota archaeon
GTTATTACGATGAAGAACCCACTGATGAATGTGCATATACTATTGCAATGGAAGATAAATACCCCGTAAATGAAAAAGCAAAAAGTCAAAAACAACAAAAATTTATGGGGATGGTTCATGCAGCCCAAAAAGGAGATTTAAAAAATCCATCTCCGTCAGTAAAAAAAGCAGCTAAATCTATGAAAAAGAAAGATGTAAAAGATTTTGCAGCTACTAAGCATAAAGGACTTCCTAAAAAAGTTAAAAAGGTTAAAGAAGCTGTTCAAAATGTAGTTTTCAATGAAAACAACACACGAGCACGAATGGTAAATGAAGAATACGATCCAAGAGAATATTTTACAGAAATAATGATGATATTAGATGAATTTATTCAAGATGATGAATATGTTTCTAAATTAGTTATGAATAAAAGTAGAGAAATAGAATTAATACAAGAAAATGGTTTTTCTCCAGAAGATGCAGCTGAAAAACTTTTTGTTTTATCTAGAGATCAAAACCACGACAAGTTGAACTAAGATGATATTTGTTAAGATATAATTAAAGACCTAATTTTTTAGGTCTTTTTTGATTTTTATTGAAACTTTTTGCCTCAGTAACAATAAAATATACAAATAACAAAAATATTATTATGGCAGTACAAAAAATAGAATTCTCAGCAAAAAATGTTAAAGCATTTTCTACGTGGTTAAAAAAATTCTCTTCAATAGAAACAGCACTTCTATTAGAAATAGATGAAGCTGAATCTACATTTTCCGCAAAAACTTATAATGAATTACGTTCTGTAGTTAAATTTTCTAAAATAAAATTTGATGAAGCAGGATTTTCTATAAAACCTTCTAAAGATCCGAAAAAAATTAAAGTCGGAATTTATAATATTGTTCGATTAATGAAAATTATAGATCAGTTTAATGATGAAGAATTTTCATTAACTATAAATTATGATGAAGTAATTGGAGAAACAACTGAATTAGCTGGATTAACAATGGTTCTTAAAAATAAGAATCTTAAAATGACGGTAGATTGTATATCACTTAATGTATTCAAATATATTTCTGATAAATTATTTATGGAGTCAATCTCAAATTTAAACAATGTATTATCTAAATTTGAATTAACAGAAGAACACATAGAACAAACAAATTCATTATGTGTGTTGGATAATGAACATAAATTTATGGAATTTCGTGATGGAGATAATATTTATGTATCAGGGAAAATATTTGATCTTCTTCTTTGGGAAAATTTACATGATCCTTCAGCAAAAGAAGAATCTATAACCATATTTAAAGAACAATTTGAAAGTGTTGATGTTGAAAATTACAATGTTCAAATGGGAGAAGATAGATTAGTATTTACTTCAGAAGATTTAGCAACTATAACTGTAATATCAATGGTTGAACCAGATTAATAACGTTCTGTTTTGTAATGTTTGAGTGTAAGGGGTCAAGAATAATCTTGACCCTTTTTAATGAATATATAAAATAAAGAAAAACTATGTCAGATTTTTATCCACAATTATTTGAAATTTCGTCTGCTGATATTAAACCATACATATCCACTGGTAACGCATTAATATCAATTGACTCTACGGATGATGATATTATAAGAAGAGTAGAAGGTAAAAGAAGAAATGATAAGATAACTCAAGAATATGTAGATTCTGCCTCTGATAAACTTAAAAAATATTTACAAGATTATTTAATAGCGGTTGAAATAAATTTAGATGAAATAGATTCTTCTGATGTTGAATTTGGAGAATTTTGGGATTATCAAGTAGATTTATCAAAAACCGAAACATCTAATAAAAAATCTGCAAAACCAGTAGAAACATTTAATTTTGATGAAGATCCTATTATTATTTTAACAGAATTTTTTAAAAATAAAGCAAAGGAACAAGAGTGGAAAACATTTTTAGATCTTATTCCAAACGGTCTTATTCGACAACCATTAAATCAATTATTTACATTAATGTCTAAAATAGTAACTGATGAACAATCTATAATTAATACACAAATAGAATCAGAAAAATTAAATTTAAATAAAACTGATCAAACACGATGGAAAGAAGATATGGTTAAATATCTATATTCATTTAATAAAATTGAAGAACTTAATAAAGGAAATTTTTATAAAGATGAATTATTAAAACCTCAATCATTTCTAAGAACATTATTTCATATAAAGGAAACAGGTATTGGCAGAGGAGAAATAATGTTATGTTATATGTTTGAAAAAGCTAAAGCTTCTGGAGGGGGATTATCATATGATGTTGTTTTATTAAATGGAATAACATATGAAGTAAAAGACTATGTAAGAGATAAAGGTAGTATACGTCTTGGAACAGAAGGAAAACTTGGTAGATATAATTTTTGGGAACATATAAAAAAATCTGTAAATGCTGGAGAAGAAATCTATCATGTGTTTAATAAAGAATTAAAAGATAATATTCAACCATTTTATTTTAAAATTTGGGGATATATAGCAGACGATAAACAAAAAGGTAGATCATATAATAAAGCAATATCAGCAGGAGTTATGGCAGGAGAACTTAGCGATGCTAATTTAAATATTTTAAAAATGTGGTATTATCTATCACATGAATTAATTACAATGGGTAAAAATAAATTAGATTTACCAGAAGAAATATTTAATAGATTATCTAGATTAGAATATATTAATAAACCAGAACAATTAGATAAAGATTTAGATACAGCAGCAGAACAGTATTTTAATCAAAATCCTGAACTAGATCTATTTATTGTATTTAGATCTAATAAAGTAAATATTGCAAATAAAAAAGATTTTTCATTTAAAACAATTACTCAAGCGGCTGTTAAATTTTTAGAAAATGAATTAAGTAATAAAGATATACATATTGCAAAAACTGCATTTGATAAATGGAAAAAAAGTATTGAAAAAACTTCTAATGAAATGAAAGACATAGAAGATAAAAAAACTATGAAAGAAATTATTAAAGGAACCACTTATTTAGATTTTTATAACGAAGCTCAGGATATAGAATTTGAAAAAAAATTCACAGAGAAAAAGAAAAATAAACATAAAAAAAATCTTACAGTATGGAAATCAAAGCGAGCAACGTTAGATAAAAATCTTAAAAAAATGAAAAAGCCAAATGCTATAAAAGCAAAAAAAGCTAAATGGATTAAAGATAATCCAAAGCCAGTTTTAAAAGAATCATTTTATCCACAATTATTTGGAAATTAGGTATTTAATTATTATAATAGAAAGGCTCTGTAATTGCATTACGGGGCCTTTTAGGGTTGTTAAGTTTAGATAGATAAAATAAATTAGTATCTTTTAAGATAACTCAAATAAAATAAGTACTGAATGGCAAAAAAGAAAAACTTAACCGCCAGTGACCATCAAGCAGTAGATGTTTGGGAAAGTCACTCTCACAGAATAGAGTACAAACAAACAATAAAACTAGAGAACATACCAATAAGGGTAAAATGCTTAAATGAGAAACAAAAAGAACTAAAAAAAGCCATAGAAAATAAGGAGATAGTAATAGCTATAGGCCCCGCAGGAACTGGAAAAACCTACCTCAGTTTGATAACTGCACTTCATTTATTAAAAACACAACCTCAGTATCGTAAGATTGTTCTGATTAAATCAGTAACCACAATCCCAGGAGAGGAACTTGGATTTTTACCAGGTACTCTACAAGAAAAAATGGAACCATATATGTGGTCTTACTTGGGAAATTTGAACAAAATTTTAGGAGACAGGTTTACATCAAAAAGATTAATCGACTCAGGAATAATTACAATTGAACCCATTGCTTATGTTAGAGGTAACACGATGGATAACTCA
>DAOWOJ010000086.1 GCA_030642125.1 Candidatus Aenigmatarchaeota archaeon
ATTTGATTACAAGAGAAAAAGATGTTTTGACATCTTTAAGTTTGAGTGGAAAGTTCCCATCAATTTTATTTAATGAAAAAGATCTTGATAACTCTCTTAGACAACTTATATCATCTAATTATGAAATAAAAATAAAGGGTCTAGTTAAACCTATTATTAAAGTTGGTTGTATCTGTTCAGATGAAGAAATAAAAATAATAAAAACATGGTTACATGATTTTGAATTGAATGGAAGAAATATCTCTTTTGATGTAATTTCAATAGATTTTTCTGAAATTAGTGAAGATGTAGATGTTTTACTTGTTTTACCGAATTATAATGCTAATAAATTTGATCAACATATAAACGATATATCAAAATTTCTGGATTTTGAAAATGGCATAGTTGAAATATTAGATTTACACAAAGCTCATATTGGTTCAGAAAAAATTCAAACAAAATTTTTTGGATTAGATTCAACAGCATATCGTATGAATAAAGATGATAAATTACATTTTTATAATTATCTTGATCCATCAAAATCTTCGTTTAAGATTGCTAAATATTTTTATTCGTTCCCAGCATATATCGATACATCTTCTGTCAAACCAATTTCTCCGTATGAAATAAGATCAAAGTCAAAATCAGGATCATTTCACTATGGTTTTTTAAATTTATCAGAAACTCATAAAATTTGGATTATAGATTCAGAACTTCCAGGAAAATATGATGCTTTGTATATAGATAAAAACAACAATAATGCAATAGATACATTACCAAAAGCTCTTGAAAATATAAAGGAAGGGCCTTATAAAAATGGTGATATATTTGATCTAAAAATAGATAATATTTTATATTCATTTAAAATTAATGATATCAATGAAAATGGAGAGTTTGTTGAAGTAATTCTTCCAAGAAATTATATGTTTTCTTCTTTTGAAAAATCACATAGATTAATGTATCCTGTTGAACCAGATGATATGATTTTAACAGATGGAACTGCTTCGGCTGTTATCGCAAAAAAAACTAGAAATGGTGGTAAAACGGTTTGGATTTCTGAATTCGATATAGAAAATATGAATCATGCTAGACAGGTGTTATTAAAGTCTTGTATAATTTGGGCTGCTGGCGATGATATCAAATATATCCATAGCTCTACTAATAAAAAAGTTAAAAAAATAAGATTATTCTCAGTATTAAATGAGAATATGTTTGAACCATATTCAGTAGAGTTAGGCATAATAGAACTTTTCTAATACTTTAAAAAATATCTTGTTCTGAAATTATTACAACTTCTCCAACAGCTCTTATAGCAGAAAACGGAATTAATAATTTTCCATTATCATCTTTCTCTAAATCCATTCCCAATGCACGTTTAGTTGGTTCTAATATCAACATATTAGTTAACTCACCAGATTCTACTATGAAACTAATGTCACCAACCTTTCCAAATTTACTTCCACTTTCTTCGCTTATAATATTTTTTCCAATTAATTCCTTTATTTCAAATTCTTCATCCATAATATCTACCACTATTTGTTATTTTAAACATTTAAAATAAATAATTTAATTCTATATGATCCATTACTCCTTTTTGACTTACTTCTATTGCAGTTGCACATTCATGAAGATACAGGAATCAACTAATTTGCAAATTATTTTATTCTCTCTTGTCTAAATGTATTTTCTGTATCTACAAATAAACAATTAAATTCTAATCCTTCATCATCATAAAATTCTTTAAAATTTAAAGTCATTTAAGAATGAATAGTCTCATATGCAATTTTACAGCAAGTTTCATTATTCAAACAATTTTGCAGTTCTTTTAAAAACTCTTCATTTGTTTTATATAGAATTGGATTCTCCTTTTCATGTATACCTAAAATAAGTTTTTTTTTCTCTTCTCCTGATTCTTCAGTATCAAAATCTTCATATTTTTTCCATATATCTGGATAACTTTCATTCAAATAATCAAGACCTATATTTGCATAATCGATTTCTGAAGAAATCGAACGATTCAATGATGATGGATGATTCAATTTTTCTTTTATTATTTTATCCGATCTTATAACTGTTTTTTCTTGTGAATTATCGCAAGTTTTACTTAAATTTTCATTAATATCTCTAAGTGTTAGATTTTTATTTTTTATATATTCTGTAGAACCTATGTATATTTCATTTTTTGGTATAAATTCATTATTTGAGGTTCCTATACTAACAATTGCATGACCATTTACTAACGTAATTTCTGTATCTATCCCTTGATGTTCTAATGCACAGGCAAGAAGTAAACTATAATCTTCACAATCTCCACTTTTTTCTGTTGAAAGATTTAATGGTTTTTTTATATCATTTGGAGAATTGGATACTATGATTGGTACATCTAAATAATATTTTGAAATATTTTCATTCAAAAATCTAAAACAATCCATAGATTCTAAACTAGAATTTTCATATTTTACTACAGTACCTAAATCCTTAAGTGCTTGAAAAGTCTGAATATCTTTAGATATATTCCCACTTAAAAAAACACGAATTCCAGTCATGCCTCCTTCTGCCCAAATGTCATAAGAACAATTTTCAGGAATAATTTTACTTATGTTTAAATTATCTGAAATTTCATCACTTTCATATATAAATCCTCTTTCAAAAAGTTTCTTATATTGGTCTACTGTATTTTCTATAATTTCATTTTGTTCGTTTAATTTAGAATAAGTTGAATAAAAATATGCCCCAGTCCCAATTAAACCGATACCAACAATAGCATCAACTTTTTTATTTATTTTTTTCCATTTCTCTTTTATTTTTTCTTTTTCTTCTTCAACTTTTTCTTTATCAATTTGGCAATCCGAAAATCCATATAAATTTTTAACTGCTTTATTTGTACAGTATTTATCTAACGCATTACTAATACAAGATTTCGAATAAAGATTATCTATTGCACTCTTTGTCCAGAACTCATCATTCTCAAAATCATCATCTGGATTTCTGTCATTTAGATATTCTATTGGATCGAAACCAACATTATAAAAAATTTCATCTACAGATATATCTTTTTTTCCAGCTATATTTTCTGCATAATCTTCTATTTTATCTAATGAACACATCGCTTCCATTGGAATTATTTTGTCAAATGATTCATAATTATGTGTCATTATTACATAGTGATAATTAACTATATAAAGATTTAGTAATATATTTTTTCATTAAATATGAA
>DAOWOJ010000050.1 GCA_030642125.1 Candidatus Aenigmatarchaeota archaeon
GTCTCAGGGATAAAAGTGAGACAAGGATGACACACTTGAGATTTATTGAATTTAAAAGAAGTGTGGGACTAGCGTGAGTGAAGTCAAAAGTAACTGAGTATTCCACCAAATAAAATATTTTTTCAAAAATGTTTTTTGAAAAAAATATGCAACAGGTATTGGAGAAACAGAAAATAAAAGAGTAAGATCTATACTAGGATAAAGGTATAGAGGGTATCTATTCTGATAAACTTACTATAAAATGATAGACTGGAAATTATCAGCCAGAAATAAATTCTTGTAATATTGTTAATATGTTTTTTGTATTAACAAAAGTCCAAGACTAAATATAAATAATATTATCATTTTTGCTAACCTATGTTTTTTATTTCACAAAATATTTACAATATTGAACTGTTTGCATATTTTGATCAAAAAATAATAACTAATCAAAAAAAAGTTTTTTTACTATATAGATTGGTTATACTTGTTTTGTTTAATATTTTATCGTTTAACTTTAATATTTAATCCTTTTAAAGTTAAATCAGTGGATGAAAAGTCTCGTTCTATGAGTAAAAACAAAACACAATAAAACACAATAAAATAAAAATATATGTTGACAAATAAAATTTATTAAGGTATAATATTTGATACCTATAAATAGAAAGGACAAGACAGTATTGAAAGATCACTATGTTTTAAATGAAGAAATGATTCAAGAATTACGATTGTTAGAACAGACAGATGAGGTATCAGAAAAATTACATTTAATGTTTTTTAAAATGGCAGAGAAGTATTCAGCCATCTCTTCTTTCCGTGGTTATTCCTATATTAAAGATATGAGAGTTGAGGCCTATATAAATTGTGTTAGAATGGCTTCAAAATTTGATTTAGAAAATTACAGCAATCCTTTTGCTTATTTCACTTTAGTTATACACCGCAATTTTTTGAATTTTATCTTCCGAGAAAAAAGACACCAAGAGAAAAAATGGAAAACAATGAAAGTAATATATGAACAATATAAATTACTTGATAATGTTGAACTAACTCTATCTGATGAATTAATGAATAAGATGTATCCAACTCAAAACAATTAAGGAACAAAATGAAAATAGGTATTGTGGGTGATATTCACCTAGGTATCAATGAAGGAAATCAATCCTTTGTGGATTATCAAATGAAATGTATAAATTTTATTTTTGAAGAGTTCGAGAAATTAGGAATTAAAAAAGTAATTTTTTTAGGTGATGTGTATGATAAACGTCAGGCTATTTCTGTTAAAGCTCTAAAATTGTCACATGAACTTTTTAATAATAATTTTGAACAATATTTTATTTTGGGTAATCACGATACTGCATTTAAAAGTTCAAATTATTTAAATTCTGTTGAAATATTACTAGGTGATAATAATTTTGTTTATTCTAATCTCCCAGAAGAAGTTACATTCGATAAGAAAAAATTCCTATTAACTCCATGGATTAATAAATCAAACACAGAAGAATCTAATAAAATTATTAAAAAATCTAAAGCAGATTATATGTTTGCTCATCTTGATTTAACAGGGTTTGAGATGATACGGGGTATTGTATCAAGAACAGGCCATGTAAGTTTAAAATTATTGAATAATTTTGAACACGTTATTTCTGGTCATTATCATTGTTATTCAAATAAAGGAAATATTACCTATTTGGGTAATATTTGTGAAATGAGTTGGATTGATTATGAAGTAGAAAAATTTTGTGGTTGGGTTGATACTAAAACAGATGATTTAAATTTAATAAAAATTCCTCATACTATGTATGAGAAAATTAAAATTAAGTCTGATAAAGATTGTGTTAATGCTGATAATTACAAAGATAAAATTGTAAAAATTTATCTTCATGTAGACAGAAATGTTAAAATAGAAAAATTTATTTTATCGGTTATTGATGTTGCTTCGAGTGTGAATGTTATTGATGAGAAAGCCATTATTACCACAACAGACGTAGAAATTGAAGATGAAGATATTACTGTTTTGGATTTGTGGAAAAACTATGTTGAAGAAGTAGATATGGAAAAAAGCGAAAGAATAATTGTTACTGAAATATTTGAAGAAGCTTATTTACGTGTTACAGTCGGAGATGTTTAATGAAATTTATTAAGGTAAGATTTAAAAATATACTCTCATTTGGCAATGAATGGACTGAGATTGATCTTAATACAAATGAAACCATTCTTATTTCTGGGACAAATGGAAGTGGTAAATCTGCAATTTTAGAACCAATTTATTTTGCATTTACTGGAAAATCCTACAGGAACATAACTAAAGCAAAATTAGTTAATACATTTAATAAGAAAAAATTATTAGTTGAACTATCTGTCGAACACGGAGGATCTGAATATTTAATCCGTAGAGGAATCTCTCCAAATATTTTTGAAGTAGAAAAAGACGGAAGTATAATAGATGAAGATGCTCACATTAAAGATTACCAAAAACAGTTAGAAATGATTTTTGGACTTGATGGAAAAACGTTCAAACAAACAATTATGCTTTCTTCCCGCTATTATATTCCATTCTTAGATTTAAAACCTCAAGAAAAAAGAGATTTCATAGAAAATATTTTCTCATTGAAATTATTTTCTGATATGAACGATTATTTAAAAAAGAAATTACAAGTAACTAAATTAAACGTTAAGGGGTTAGAAAAAGATATTGAGCATGTATTGTCTAATATTAAAGTGCTTGAAGATTTAAATGATAAGCAAATAAATCAAAATAATGAACAGAAGGAAGTTCTTTTAACTGATATAAAAACATTAGAAAATAATACTACAGATGTGCAGTCTAGTATTGTTTCAAAAAGTGAAATGTTAATTCAATTAAATGAAAAATTAAAAAAAGTTCAGAAGAAATTGGAAAAGAAGCACGACATTACAAAGGCAATTAGTCTTATTAAATATAAAATAAGTGAGCATATCAATACAGTTAAATTTTTTCAAGAAAATCATGTTTGTGAAAAATGTGGACAAAATATTGATGAATTGTTTAAAACCAATATTATTGAGGAAGAAAATAATAAAAAAGATGTTAAGGAAGAAAAGTTAGAAAAGTTAAACGATGCTTTAGATTATATAAATAAATTTAATAAAAAATCTATTGAGATTATAGATGCAACAACTAAAATAACCCAGAAGGTAATTAATTTAAATTCAGAAATTCGTTTAAATACGTCCAAAATAAATGACAAAAAAAGGTTGATAAATGAATTAAATGATGTTACAATAATCAACCAGAAAGATTTTGATGTATTAAAGGAAAATTTAGAGAAATATGAAAATGAAAAAAATGAGTTAGTTAATTTGCAAAAATATGTGGCTGTTGCTGTTGAATTAATATCTGAGAAGGGAATTAAAAAATACATAATCGGTAAATACATTCCAATACTAAATAATTATCTTAATCAGTATCTACAAAAATTTGAAGCTCCTTATTCGGTTATGTTTGATAATGAATTAAATGAAACAATTATTGCTAGAGGATATGAAAATTTAGGATATCTTAATTTAAGTTCAGGTGAAAAACAACGGTTAGATATAGCATTAGTTTTTTCGTTTCTGAAGTTATGTCAACTTAAAAATTCAATTAACACTAACGCAATTTTTGTTGATGAAATTCTAGATCAAAGTTTGGATCAAACAGGAATAGATTCTATTTTAAGAATATTTGACGCTTTGAAGGCAGAGGGGTATACTATTTTTGTTGTGAGTCACAGAGAAGGTATTTCTGAACATTTTGATAAAAATATAATCGTTTCTAAAAAGAAATTCTCAGAAATAAAATATGTGGGAAAATATTAATGCTTCAGTTTATAGAAATGAAGCAAGCAGATATTAAAGTTCTAAAGGAAAAAATTTGGAAACAAAACAATTTCAAATGCCCTGTATTAAATAAAGAAATACCTTTAGATAAAATGGTGTTAGATCATACTCATAAAAGAAAAGATGAAAAATACGCAATTGATAAAGGAACCATTAGAACCGCTTTAGATTTTCGAGTAAACGCTGTTCTAGGAAAATTAGAAAACTCTTTAAAAAGAACTGGGTTAGTAAAAGAACCAGATTTTGATATTGGAGAATTTTTAAGAAATGCCGCTTTATATTTTGAAGCAGGTGCTTATATGGAAGCAGAATATTGCTTCATACACCCAAGCGAAGTCCCAAAACGCAAAAAAGTTATGAAGTCTGAATATAATAGAGTAAAAAAATATTACTTTAAATTATATCCAAAAAGAAAAAAAATGATAAAAAAACCAATTTATGTTAACGATAAATGGGAAGAATTGGTTCTATTAACTGAAAATTATATTAAGAAAATACAAGGAGATTGATTTGTTCAA
>DAOWOJ010000078.1 GCA_030642125.1 Candidatus Aenigmatarchaeota archaeon
AAATGAAATATTTGGAAAAGAAAAGAAAGAGAAGTTAAAATTAGAGAAAGAAAAAAAAGATAAATTTTGGTTAGTTTTAACAAAGTTGAAAAATATCATATTGGATAAAACTGAATTGGATTATGCTAGTAATAAAGATACTAGTTATAAAGAATATATAAATCTTAAGGATATGTATCAAAATCTAAGAAAAAGATATTTTGATACTTATGGTGAAAAATAATTATGTTGTTGAGTATACTCAATGAGGCATCTTATAAGGATAATATAGGATTTATTGAACTGTTAGATTTTTATAAAAAGGCTTCTAAAAAAGAAATTCAGAATATTGAAAAAATTATCAAAAATGAAGATTGGGAAGGATATAAAAAAGAAATTAAACGTGTTCTTGGGGTTGACCTAAAATGAAATTTATAGATTTTTTCAAAGGTGAAAAGGGCAGACTTTCCTCAACCAAACTAAGTAAAGTACTTGTAACGGTTTCTATTATGGGTATGTGGTTAACTGTTTCTATTTCCAAAATGGAATTAGTCATTATGGATGGGAATTTAGTCTGGTTGTTATGTGGTTGTTTAGGAATTGATATGATTAAAGGTGGTTTTCAAAGATTCATTAAGATTATAAAAAAGGATTAAACGTGGCCGGTGGATTATTTCCAAAAGATGTACAAATTTTATTTAAAAAGCTCTTTAAAAATAAAGAAATAAAGAGTGTCAAGCCGGGTTCAAAGGCCATGAAACTTGGAATGGGTGTCATGTTTGTCTATGATGCCAAATGGAAAAAATCACTCCCATTTTGGGATAGGTTGCCGTTTTCTGTAATATTGACAAAATATCCTGATGGATTTTTAGGAATTAATCTTCACTATGTTCCTTGGGCAAGAAGACTTCAACTTGTAAAGAAAATTTACAAGTTGAAAAAAAATCATAGAAGAATTACATATCCCATGATCAAAAAAGCATGGGCAACCGCTAAACTCCCCGAAGCCTTATTGATGCTTTCGATCAGAAGATATCTTTATTCACATATAAGATCTCAAATAAAATTATTTGATTGGGATACGTATTATGATGTTGTTAAGGATATAAGACCAAAATTTGTAAAAGAGAACGAACAAACTATTCATAATATTTTACAGAAAAAATGGAATGTTCATAAGAAAAAAACGAAAAAGTCTAAACGGTAAATAAAAGTAAAAACATTATAAAAAGAGTGGATTAAAATATGAAATTATTAGAATTTTTTATACAAAAATTATCGTCAAAGAATCAGAATGATTTTATTGAACCTGATATGAAAATAGATGTTCCGTTACTCCCAAATAATGAAAACGCTGAATTACCCATTGTTGACTATAATTCAAATTTCTATTCAATAGATTTTAGCACGGATTTTAATAATGTAAAAGAGTTGATACGAATTTATAGAGAATTATCTATTAAATATGAAATTTGTGTTGGGATTGATGAAATTATAAATGATGCCGTTTCTGTTGAAGATTCGACAACTATGGTTTCAGTTGATATGGAAGATGTTGATGATAAAATTTTAAGCAAAAAAATCAAAAAACGTATCAATGAAGAATTTAAAATTATATTAAATCTTCTGAATTTTAGAAGAGATGGTTCAAAGATTTTTCGTAAATGGTATATTGATGGAAGATTATGGTATCAAGTAATCTATGATAAGAATAAAAAAGATGGAATTAGAAAACTAAGACAACTTTCACCTTTAGATATCACAAGAATAAAAAAAGATGATAAAATTTTCTATGTTTATAAACAAGATGAAAAAAACAAAACAAGGAATAATTCTACAGCCTTTGATACCGAAGATATCTCTTATGAAATAGCTGAAAAAGATATTATATTTTGTCCATCAGGGATAACTAATCCGGATGAAGAATATTATATTTCACATTTACATAAATGTATTAAACCATCAAATCAATTAGAGTTGTTAGAAGATTCAGCGGTAATTTACAGGATCACTCGTGCGCCAGAAAGAAGAGTTTTTTATATTGATGTTGATAAATTACCAAAGAATAAGGCAGAACAATATGTCAAATCAATCATGAACAAATTTAAAACCTCTGTTAAATATGATTCAAGCACGGGTAAAATTTCACAATCTAAAAAAACTTTAACTATGCTTCAAGATTTCTTTTTACCGAATAGAGGTGGATCGAAAGGAACAAGGGTTGAAACACTTCCGGGTGGTGCGCAAATTTCTGAAATTGACGATATCCTCTATTTCAAGAAAAAACTATTGAAGGCAATGAATGTTCCATATTCAAGATTTGATGATGATGATAAAGCAATGGTTGAAATTGGTAGAACGGGTGAGTTAACAAGAGAAGAATTAAGATTCCAAAGATTCTATCAAAGACTAAGATCAGATTTCTCAGTTTTATTTTTTGAACTTTTAAAACGTCAACTCATAACAAAAAATATCATAACATTATCGGATTGGATGGTATTTAAAAATGAAATTAAATTTAACTGGGAATCGGATAGTTATTATGAAGAATTAAAAAATATTGAAATTTTAAATAACAGGTTGGAAGTCTTAAGCACAATAGATGATTATGTTGGAAAATATTTTTCTATGGAATATGTTAACAAAAATATTTTGAAAATGACTGATGAAGAGATAGAAGCAATGAATAAACAAATTGAAGATGAAAAAGAGAAAGAAGAACCGGAAGATGATAATGGTGAAGATGGTGAGGAAATTGAAGATGGTGAGGAAATTGAAGATGAAGAAATACCAAAAGAATTAGATAAGGCTGATGTACAGAAAATAGTTAAACAGACGGTTGATAACGAAATTAAATTAGCTGCACAAAAAGAAGAAATTGAAAATGAGACAAAAAAAGAGTTAGATAAAAACGGGAAGAATAAGGAGAAATAAAGTGGAAAAATTAGTATCGGATGCAAATAATAAAAATATTGTTGGATTCAAACAACAAGTCAAAGAAATATTAGATGCTAAGTTGAAAGATTTTATCATTCAAACACAGAAAAATCTAGGAAAAAGTTTTTCTAATAGTAAATAATAATATAGGCTATAAACCTTTTTAAAATCAAACGGAGATTGTAAATGCAACCGCTTTTTGAATTTACAAATGATATAGAGATCATAATAGAGGGTCAAAAAGACAATAAAGAGTTATATCTTTACGGTATAACTTTACAGGCTGAAGTTGTAAATGGAAATAGAAGAAAATATCCTATCTCTATTTTAAAAGAAGCCGTTGATAAATACATTTCTGAAAAATTATCAAGAAATGTAGCCACAGGTGAACTGAATCATCCTGCAACAAATACAACCAAAATAAATCCTGACAGGATATCACATATTTTTACCGATATTAAACAAGATGGAAACAATTTTATCACAAAGGC
>DAOWOJ010000041.1 GCA_030642125.1 Candidatus Aenigmatarchaeota archaeon
AACATCAAATAATATAGCTCGTTCAATAAATCTTTCTATATTAAAATCTGTTAATCTTTTTCCATTTTCTAACATATGCCATGGAGAATCTATATGTGTTCCAAAATGAGTAGTTGTACAAATTCTATGTTCATTTCATCTATCTTTTTCACAATAAGCAATTCTTTTAAATTCAGGTTTCGGATCTCCTGGATAAACTGGCATTTTTTCATTTATGCTCATGGTTATGTCAATTAGTTTCATATTTAACATCTTAGAGTCCGTGTTTTTCTTTCTTGATATTATAAAAAGCAATTTTATGCATAATGTTATTACTACCTAAATCACAAGTTAATAAAATCAAATCTATATTAGATAAATGAATTTGTTTGGTTTTATCTAAACTTCTATTAAGATCTTCTATTGTACAGATTCTCATAATAAGAAGTATTAAAGATATTTATAAAAATATACTAATATTAAGAAATATTAAAGATATTATTGAATTATTACATAAAATTGGAAATCTGAAAGATTTAGATAGAAAAGGTTGGGTATTGAAAAAAGTTCCAAATCCAGAATCTGTTGCAGATCATTCGTTCCGTACTTCAATTATGGCTCTTTTACTCTCTGAAAAATTTGGTTTAGATAAAAACAAATGTATTCAGATGGCTTTGATTCATGATATAAGTGAATCACTCACAGGAGATATCACATCTCATGATAATATTAGTGATGAAGAAAAGCATAAACTTGAAAAGAGTGCTATGAAATCATTATTCAAGAATGTCGATGGAAATAATATTGTAGAATTGTGGGATGAATATGAAAAAAGAGAATCTCCTGAAGCAAAATTCATTTACGAATTAGATAAAATAGAGACGTTATTACAAGCATTTGAATATGAACGAAAATACAAAGACAAAAAAATTGATTTATCAGAATTCTGGATATATATTGAAAAAAAAATAAAAGATCAAAAACTACTTGAAATTTTAAATATCCTTAAAAAAAATCGAAGTGTAGCATCTCCTTGAGTAATTATTAATTGTTGTTAATACTATTTTTCAATGAAAATATATCCAATACTAAAAATACTTGCAATAATAAAACTAATAATGAATGGATAAAAATCAAACCAAAATATTACTATCAATATTGGAAAAACTATTATTCTTATCAAGTTAAAAATAATCTCTCTTGATACAATAAATTCGAAGTATTTTTTTCTTTTTGCTAAATCATAACTCTGAGCAGACCATGGTAAATGAATAATTTTTTCACTTAAATTTTTATATGAATCAATGAATAAAACTTTATATGTAGTATTTGCAAAAATACGTCCAATCCATGCAAAAAAATATAATATTGTTCCAATTTTTAATAGTTTGATTTTATCAAATCTATCAGTTAGTTTTCCAACAAAATGAAAAGCAATTAATGATACAAGCATTGAAATAGAGATCATTAATCCCGTTTTTTTTATTGTACCAATAATTATTATTAAAAAAATCGGCCAAATGGTTCTACCAATTATAGATTCTATTGCGTACCCTGAAAAACTAATGAAATTTCCTTTATTGTCTTTTGATCTAATTCCTTCAAATAATGAAGATAATGAAAAATCTATTTTTTCATATTTATCTTTTGAAAAAAACAATGGTACTGTTCCAAAAATTATTAATGTTGAACTTATTATAAATAAAATTTCAAAATTGATAGTTGCAAAAATGCTTCCAATATATGGTGTAAATATTGTTGCTAATAGTGTAGCAATTCCAAAAAGAGCTAATTCTTGACCTCTTTTTGATTTTTCTGAGTGTTTAATAAAATTTAAGTGGTATCCATAATTAAATAGAATCATTCTTGATGCTAATAACGAAGGTAAAACAAATAGCAAAAAATTGTTTGAATCTATAAATATTAATCCAATATAATATAGTATCAAAAATGGTGTGGAGAGTAATATAGAATGTTTTTCACCAATTTTTGCTGTGATTTTTGCTCCAGAATATGAAAAAATTACAAAATATAATGAAACCAAAAAATAGAAAAATAATATTTGAGGTATTTTAAATCCTAAATTAAATAGATAAATCGGAACAAAGATGTTAATTAATGATTCACCAAAAGTCATAATAAATACAGACCAGTAAAAGTTATTCATTTCTTTGTTTTTGAAAAATTTTAAATGAATTGCATTATTTAGTAAACTCATATTATATTTAAAAAAATGAAGAGATATAAAGTTTAGAAATTTAGGAATATGATAATTATTTCATATAATATTGTCTTTAAGATTTGTTTTGTGAACTTAATTGTAATGCTATACGTAACATAAAAAAAGACTTTTATTAATTATTGTTGATTTCTTATAAAACTTTAAATTTCTAAAATAAAGTAATATTGTTATGATTCCAAAAAAATTACAAATAGGTGACACAATAGGGATTGTTTCTCCATCTGGTTGTGTATCAAAAGAATTGAAAAATCAGTTTAACAAAGGAATTGATTTTCTCAAAAATCTTGGCTTCAAAGTAAAAGTTGGAAAAAATGCTTTGAGTACTACTTTAAAATATTCTGCAACTTCACAAGAGAAATCTGATGATATAAGTTCAATGTTTGTAGATAATGAAGTTAAAGCAATTATTTGTAGTCAAGGAGGAGCCAATTCAAATTCAATTTTGTCTTTATTAGATTTTGAGCTTATTAAGAACAATCCAAAAATATTTCTTGGTATTAGTGATATTACAGTTTTACTAAATTCAATCTATCAAAAAACAGGGTTAGTTACTTTTCACGGTAATGATGTAATGTGGGGATTTGGTAATGAATACACTGATTATGATAAACAAGAATTTATTGATAGATTGATAAAAGGAAAAATTGGAAAATTTAAACATAATTCCGAATGGAAATGTATAAGAGAAGGAGTAGCAGAAGGTACTTTAATTGGTGGAAATTTGAATTGCTTCAACAAACTTGCTGGTACAGAATATCAGCCAAATTTTGAAGACAAGATTTTACTACTTGAAACTTTTGATGGATCTAATGCCCCTGATGATGTTGAATCTGAATTATCTTGTTTAAAACAAATGGGAGTTTTTGAGAAAATCAAAGGATTATGGATTGGTTATTACAATCATAAAAGTAAAATTCCTTATGAGGAGATTGTAATGAATGTTGTTAAAGACTATGATTTTCCAATTCTAAAATGTGATGATTTTGGACATAATACACCAAATACAACAATTCCGATTGGAACTAAAATCAAGTTAGATGCTACAAATAAACAAGTTATTCTTTTAGATAAATGTGTTGAGTAGAAAAAGTTTAATAATTAACTAAAATAATAAGAAGATTAAATTAACTTTTTAATAAAAGAGAACAATAAAATGAAACATGTAATTATTATTGGTGCTGCAAAACCAGGTTATGCAGAAGCTGTAACGCGACGAATGATTAAAGAGGGCATATCCGTTATTGGAACGTTTGACGAAGAATATGCCGGAAATGCGGATAAAATGACAAAAGAGTTTTCAAACGACGTGTTAACTTTAAAACAAGTTGACCTTTCGTCAAGAGATGCTTTAAAAGAATTTGTTAATTCCGTTGATGAAAAAATTGATGGATTTATTTATGCACAATTCTTTTTTGAGATGGAAAATCCTGACAAGTTCGACCATGAGATTTGGGATAAAAGTATTGCTATCAACTTAACTGCTCCAAATTACCTAATTCATGAGTTGAAAAATAAGATGAACGATAGAAGTTCTATAGTGATAATTACAAGTACAGAAGGATTTAGGGGGTCGTATGGAGCATCAGCCTATGCAACTACCAAGGCAGGGATACACAATCTTGTGAAAACTCTCGCAAATACTCTTGGTAAAAGGAATATTCGAGTAAACGCATTACCTGCTGGCTGGATTGGTGGCGAGATGGATACAGACGAAATTTTTAATAAATCAAGAGCACTTACACCGTTAGGAAGACTAGGAACCGATGAAGAAATAGCCTCTGTTGCATACTTTCTGTTTTCTAAAGAGTCTAGTTTTATAAATGGAACAACCATTGTAGTTGATGGCGGTTATTTATGTTCTGACACACTTTCTAAATATGAATTTGAAGATTATAAAAAAGACTAAAATTATGAAAGTTAATAATTAGAATTATTAAAAAAAATCAAAAATTCGCTCATGATTTTTTAAAACGACCCATGCTCTACGATCTTTCTTTTTAATATTATACGGATTAACTTTTTTTACGTTTTGTAAGAAAATAAGAGTTAAATATTTGCTTTCTAATTTTATATTAAGAAAATCATCCTTAATTCTTAATTGATCTTTATATTTGTTAACTATCTCAAATATCTTAGAATGTGATAAGTTGCTATAATAATTCACATTGTTTACTTCAGCTTCTCCACGAATTGGTCCACCTGTTTCCTTAATGAAAATTCTGTCTCCTTTGAATACCTTTCCAAATGGAGGTTGTTTAACATTAGAAAATCTAGCTTCTATTGTCTTTTCTTTTTTTAAAATTAGTTCTAAATAGTATCTGTATAATATTGCTATGTGGTTGTTCATTTCTTTCATTTCTACTTTTTGTATGAATAATAAATAGCATCAATAATTTTTCTTATTTCATCAACAATGTTGATATATTAACATTTTATATCATTGCGATATTATATATTATTGCATATTTGTAACATTCGATAATTTGTTCAATGCCTTTTTTACACTTCCAATTAAGTTCAATGTTTGTAGATAATGAAGTTAAAGCAATTATTTGTAGTCAATTGGAAGCCAATTCATCTTTATTGAATTTTGATCTTATTATAATACTATTTCTTACACAAATTTGCCCAAGATAAATTATAAACCAAAAATTATAGAATAATTAATAAAAGTAGGATAGATGTTATAAATGACACTTTATTTAATCTACTAAAAATCTCTTAAATCAAAAACCAGATAACCCTCTTTCTTTAATTTACTTTTATTTTCTATCTTTTTTGCAATTAATCC
>DAOWOJ010000034.1 GCA_030642125.1 Candidatus Aenigmatarchaeota archaeon
ATAAATAATGGTAATGTCCAAGGAGCATCTCTATGTTTTCTGAATGCAAAACCCAATCCTTCTGGCGATAATTTTGATGTTATAGCACAAACTCTTGAAAATCCAGTAGGAAGCGTTAATTCTGTATCTAATATTGGATTTGATTCATCTAATGGTCTTCCGCTATTCAATCTAAATCTTGTTGCCCAGGCTTCTGAATCTTCTTTTGTAGGTATTAAATTTGTTAAACATTCTTCGTATTTCTGATGAAAAATTACTATTTTATTTAGTCCAATTGGAGAATTTATATATACGTCTTGAATGTTTTTGTCAGATAACAATATTTCTAATATCCCGAAACCTGCTGTATGTCTAGTTAATATTTCCGATAGTTGATTCATATCTTCGCTTTTAATATGAATTTTCATTTCTTCTGATAATTCTGATAACATATCTTTGCTTATGTTATAAAATGAGTTTCTGATATCTTTTGTAAATTTAGATGTTTTTGGTCTATGTATAGACATATATCTTCTTGCAACATCTAATAGAACATATTTATCTTCAGATAATTCAAATTCTGGAGGTATTACATGATATATATATCTTGTTTCATCAGGGATCTTGAATATTTCTACCTTTGAATCTCCTACACAATATTCATCTATTATTTCTCCTTTTGATGGCGAACGTATCATATATTTTGTGAACATGAAATTTGGTTTAATTACAGGTTTGAATATCTCTCTATATATTGACCTATCTCCGATGTGATATCCATATATTTTTGGACCAGCTTTTTTTATTATTGATAGATCTTCCATTAATGATTCTATAGGAATTAAAACATTGTGTAAATAATGTTTATAACATTCTTTGCACATTGGATTTCTTGTTTTTTTCTTTGTTATATTAACATGTCTTATTAATCTCTTTAATTTAACATATGCTCCAACTGGATCTGATTTTAACATGATCACACATATTTTTTGCAGCTCATCAAATCTAACAGGTACGCATTTATCGCAATTTTCAAATTTTAGATTTGTATGAGATAGAATTTTTTTTTCTTTGACAATTTTTTTAACTAGATTCCCTATTTCCAATAAATATTTAATTTGTTCATAATCATATTCAATTTCTCTAGTTTCAGCTAGAACTACATTTGTAACTCCTTTAGATTCCATTAATTTGTCTATTGTTTTAGACATGCATATCGGAAATTCTTCTATAGAAGATCCATATACACAACCAAGGCAATTGACTTTTATATTATTTGTTTCTTCGTTGTAAGTATACGAACATGGTTTTGTCATACTGATATTTTCTTTATATTTAATAAATCTAATAGATTATCATGGAACTATTTGATAGAGAACAAGATAAATCAAAAAAATTAGATTCTTTTTTTATGCGTAGAATGACAGAAAATGATAGGAGAATAAGACTGATAGAGGAAAAAGTTGATAATATGCATCAGAAAATCAAGATTATTGAAGATAGTGTATTAAGGCATAATAAAGAATCAACTTTTCAGTTATCTAAAAGTTCTGATAATGTTGATAATTTGAATAATAAGATTTCGGAGATTGATAGTTCTATCAAAATGATATTAATGGAAGTAAAAAGATCCGCAAAAAAGACAGAATTAATGGAAATGAAAAAGTTTTTTGATCTTCTAAGTCCAATAAAGAATCAATTTATAACTAGAGAAGAAGTTAAAAAAATAATAAGGAGGGAAAGAAGATGAAATTACCGTTCTTTAAAAAAGAAATTAAACATGAACAAAAAAGTAATATTGAGGATATAGATAAGAAAATTAAATATTTGAGTTATAAAGGTATTTCTGGTAGTAAATTAATTAATATACTTAAGAGCGATGGATATTCTCTAAAAGAGATAGAAAATGGTTTAAGATATGTTATTAAAAGTGAAGTTGAAACTAAAGAAAGTTTATCAGCCCCATCAGCTACAAGTCCTTTAGGTTTTCCTAAAGACGAATCAAGTGACCAGCATTTTATGGATAATGATGATATATTTCAAGATAAAAAGTTATCCGATGTGATAAATGAAACATCTAATAATATGGAAGTTGAAGAAACAGTAGAAGAGGAAATATTGCCAATAGAATTTGAAGAAGTTGTAGAACAAATTATATCAGAGAAGACAGGTTCTGTTAAACATAAATTAAGAAAAGTTAACAAAAGGATAGATGAACTTAATAAGAAAATTGATTTGTTACAAAGTTTTATTGATGATACAAAAGACATGTGCATAGAAAATAAAAAAACTATAACAGGAAAAACGAACAAAATCTCATCTGATGTTGAAAATGTGAAAGTTTCCATAGGTGGTTTAGAAAGAGCATTTAAGGAATTTTTGCCTAGTTTAACAGAAAATGTGAAAACTTTGGAAATTATTACTCATAAACTGAAGGAAAATGGTATTTGAATTAATTGATATTTTTTTAATAATTTTATTATTTTTTAGTTAATATCATATAACAAGCCCATTTCCGCTTGGAATGAACTTTTTGATTTCTTCATAGTCCATGAATTTTTCTATGATAGATTTTTCATCTGGCAATACCTTTTCCATAATTTTATTTTTTATTTCTTTTGCCAATGAATTCATATCTTTGTAACCTGGTTGTATTGTAACGTAATAATTAGAGTTTTTTCTAATCGAGAATATGGGTCCGCCTATTACTTTTTTATCATACAATCTAAATCCTATTGCAAGTTTTAGTTCCAAATCTTTTTTATGATATCTTTTTCCATTTATTACAAACGATCCTTTTGGAAGGCCGCCCTTTTTTTTCACATTTTCTGGATTCGTCCAAAATACATCAACATTTCCAATTCCAATTTTCCATGCAGAAGAATACGCTGCAGCGAATTCACAAGCTTCTTTTATGACGTTGTCTGGTATATCTTGGTTTTTTTCGTTTTTTATTACTACAAAAGGTGCTCCATGTATATCTGCGTGAAATACAAGATCTTTTTTATTAGTTTTTTTATTTATTATAGATTCATTTTGTATTGCATTTCTTCCGCCTATGACCAAATATCCATCAGAAGATATGAACCATCTGTAACATTCGTACCATTTTTTACGAGTAGTAATGTCTTTGTTTTTTTCTATTTTTTTAATTGATTTTTCTATGATATTGTCTCTTGTTTTTTCTAAGGCTTTTTCTGCTCCATCTTTTTTTCGTCTCATCTTTTTACTATATTTGAAATAATCTGAGGCTATTTGTTGCGGTTTTTTTCTTATATCTAGCTCGATTTTCTTTTTGTTTATTTCAATCACAGCTTTTGCTTTCTGTGGAATTAACTTTACGAAATTATATTTATCTTTTATTTTTTTTTCTATATTTTTCCATTCATTTCCGTTTTCGTGCAGTTCCTTTATATCGTTTAAAATATCCGAAATAAGATCAAATCTGTTATAAATTATTTTTGCTTTATCTTGTGATTCCTTTTCTTTTTTTTCGAATATTTGAATAGCTTTTTTTTGTTCAGATTCTATTCTATTAAGCTTTTTCTCGATGCATTGTTTTTTTTCTTTTTTGCGTTTTTCTATCATTTCTTGTTCTGTTTTGTAATATAAAATATCTATAATATTATTAAATTTTTCAAATTCTTTTATTTTTGTTGATTCTATATTTGAAAGTTTTATTGGAGATATTATATATGAATCTCTGATAAACATAACATTCGGATTTTTTTCTTTATCTATTGATTTAATAGTATTAAATAATTTTGTGATTTGATCTTTTGTTAATTGGTTTGTTTTTATATTTTCAATACAGCTTCTAAATATGATTTCTTGCGCATAATCTATTCCAAATCCATTTGTAGCCAAGAAACCAATTATTTTTGCATTGCTGTTATGTAATTTTTCTGAAAATTCGGTATAATCAATTTTAAATATGTTTTGAATTAAAGGATGTGGATATTCATATTTAATGCCTGCTAATATTTTTCTATCTCTAAATCTTTGAACTTTCCATGTGTTAATAATGTTATAATCAATGTCAGTTAATATTATATTTCCTGGTTTCAATATTTCAATAATCATAATTTTATCATTGAATTCTAATTCTATTATTCTGTCAAATTCTATTTGTTTTATATTTTTTATTATTTTACCATTAAGATATTTTCTTAGAAACATACAGAATGCACTAGGTTCTTTTGGTGCTTCTCTTTTGTATTTTGTTATGAATATTGATTTAGTTGGATCAATTAGTAGTGTTTCTTCGTTTCCTATATATATAGAAAATATGAATTTATCTTCTATTTGACGTATTTTCTGAACTCTTCCGCCTATTAATTTTTTAAGTTCCTCTATTATATATTTTATATCCAAGGAATTCATTTCATCTATCATATTAAACATTTTGTGAAAGTATATAATAATTAGTATTTTGTTAATTTATTTCTAATTGATAAGTATAAAAACGATAAATCTAATAAATATTATGGGCTCGTAGCTCAGCTTGATTAGAGCGCCGTTTATTTTATGAGCGTAAGTCTTATAAGGCACTCAGGCGTAGTAGCCGGAGGCCCTGGGTTTGAAAGAAGAATTTATGTCTATTTAGTACAGTAAACTTCTAAAAGTCCCAGCGGGCCCATTTAAATGCAATTTTTAAACTATATAGAACTTTGTTTTTTGTAACAATATTATTTCTAATAAATAATGCGAAAAAGACGTAAAACTATCTTGGAATTTGTTTCTATTTTTAATTGTTATATTTATGTAATATCATAATTTAGTTTATGAAAATATGTTTATCCAACAAATTTTACCTGCTTTGACATTTTTATTGGAACAGGTAACGGTTTAAATGACTTATCTTTTGTTTGTTTTTTAACTAAATTAATTAATTCTTCAAGTCCCATTTTTTTTATTTCTACTGTTTTTCTAAATCTTACAGGAAGTTCACCGTTTTTCTCTTTTTCTCCTAAAACAATTGTTAGAGGAATCCAATCAATTTCAGCAGATCTAATCTTTTTTTGTACTGATTCAACTCTGTCATCTATCTCAACTCTTATATTTTCTCTTTTAATTTTTTCTGCAATTTCTTCAGCAAATAAAAGATATTTATCAGATACAGGACATAATCTTATTTGTGTTGGTGAAAGCCACAAAGGAAATATTGGATTCTTTCCTTCCTTTTGCTCAATATAAGCTTTTTCAAGCAATGCATATATTACTCTTTCTATTGCTCCACTTGGTGATAAATGAAGTATTATTGGTTTTTGTTTTTTGCCTTTTTCATTAATAAAATTTATATCATAAGTCTCTGCATTTTCTACATCAATCTGATCAGTTGTGAGAGTTGCTGCTTTGTTAAGAGCATCTATAAAATTCCATTCATATTTAAATATAAAATAGAAGAATTTTTTATCCCACACTTCTAGC
>DAOWOJ010000117.1 GCA_030642125.1 Candidatus Aenigmatarchaeota archaeon
ACAATTTTAATATCTCAATGAATATATGGTCTGTTTATATGCACGACCTTTTACAAATTATTGAACAGATGGCAACATTCTTTAAACCAGATTTTTCAATGACAGTAAACGAAATCCCCGAATTCAATATCCAAAAAAATATACCTGTTGTGTTGAATTTAATTGAATTGGATATAGAGAATGAATTTGAAGAAGAAGATAGAGATTTGATGGCAAATGCTGATTTTACCTTGAAGGGGTATTTATACCCACCCGTAACTGATAGTAAAATTATAGAACATATGAGAATCAAGGTCATTGATGATACTTTAACAGATAATAAACCAATGGAAACCATTTTAATTGATTGGGATAGAATTAATGATGAAATAACAACTGAAATTATAACTGGACCGGGACTATATGAGTTTAATTCTATTATAAACAATATCTTTTCTGGATCTTCGGATGGTGAAAAATTTAATTCAATACATTCAATCTCGAATATATCAACCACAATTACGCCTTTAAGTATTAAGATTCGTGGTGAATTTGATTTTAGTTTGGTGAATATTCTAATTTCAACAAATTCAATTGGAGGTGTTATCGGTCAATTTAATTCTAGTTTGAATATATCAACATTGACAACTTCAACTGCGGGAGAAAATTATATACCATGAAAAATCTAAATAAAAAACTGAATATAGAAGATGAATTAGAAGACAAAATTCAAGAAGAAATAATTATCACACCTGAAGAGTGTGAATTTAGTGAAAACATAAATGATGATGTTGTTGAAGATTACAAATTCATCCGTAGAAAATTAAGATATGCAATCGCTGCAAGTGAAACTGTATTTGATTTTGCTCTAAGAGATATGGCCTCAAATCCATCCGCAAGAGGTGTTGAGGGCTGTGCCATTATATTAAAAACTATCACTGAGTGTACAAATCAACTTTTAACCACACATGATAAAATAAAGAAGATAAAAAACATTCAAGAGATAAAACCTGACATGAACGATAGTGAAAAAGATGAAGCCGGAAAAACAAATATCAAAGCAACAATAAATGATATAATTTCTAGTTTTGACGAAAAATAGAAAATCCGGGTTATAATAAAATAACCCGGATTTTATTAAAGCTCCCCTCTCATCTATTAAATTTTAAAATTGAACATCATCTTCGGGCATATCATCAAAATTGAAATCATCATCATCAAAATTGAAATCAACATCATTTAGATCATCATCAACCTTTTCTGTTTTTTCTTCAACATCTTTTACTTCTTCTTCAACCTTTTCTTCTTCTTTATCGGGTTCAACATCCTCCATTTGTTTTCCCTTTGTTTTAACACCGAAAAACTTTCTTATTTCATCATCATCAACAATTCTAACAAGTCTTGCTTTCAATTTATCATAAGACTTAAATTGTGATACATTTAAAAATTCTTTAAGTTCGACCAATTGATTATAAATTTCTTCTATCCCATCATCATCTTTAGCAACAGGGGTTGATTCAGTAACAAATTCTGATTTTTCGTAATTGACCCATCCTTTCTTATCTCTTATCTTAAGTTTGAAATTCATTCCATTCCAAAGGTCAAAAACGGGTATTTCTTTATCTAACTCTGATTCTGGACAAATCTTATCCATAATCTTTTCAAAAACCGTTACCGGAAATTTATATAGAAAAACTTTTCCATCATTTTCTGGTTCTTTTGGATCTTTAATAACAAGGATGTTGCCTATGAATTGTTTTTTCTTAAAGTATCTAAATGCTATCGTTTTCATCTGTTCTGTATTCATATCAAAAAAATGTTCACTATACTCATCACAAGGACAGGGTTCGTCTATCGTACATGGGCAATTTTCAATAAACCATTTTCCTTTATGTTTAATACTATGAACAAACTTTTTTATGACGGGTGGCATGTCAGCATCTTGTTGTGGTAGGAATCTAATAAGAGCGTTTCCAACCCTATTTTTATCAATGCTTGGTGACCAAAATCTATCATCATCATAATTAGACTTCTCATCCTTCATAGAATCCATCTTCTTTTTCATATCAACTTTGTTTCTGTTTTTCTTGAACTTCTTAAAATCCATATTTATCTCTCCTTGTTTAAATTTATATAACAATTTTGAATAAATTCTTCACACTCAAAATCAAAATATTTACCTACTAAATCAAAATACCTCCCACAAATTTTATAATATTTTATATGTTTTTCCTCCTCAATGATGTTTAAATTTGCTTTATTGATTTTATTGAATATACCAAACGCCCTATCAAATGCCATGACTGTAAAAACAGAAATTTTTCCTCTTTCATACATTTGGAATATTATAGGCATAGATTTTTCGTTGAATATGATATCTTCAAATGACTTATTATTTTTTTGGGACATCAAAAGAATATAAACAAAATCTTTTTCTATTATATTTTTTAGGTGTCTAAGTTTTTTTGATGTTATTTCATACGTTTTAAAATTATCAGTCATAATATCGGTAATAAAAAAATCATTGTCTATG
>DAOWOJ010000085.1 GCA_030642125.1 Candidatus Aenigmatarchaeota archaeon
CTGGAAAGACTACTTTTTTAAATACATTGAATTGCATGGCACCGGATATGGAAGAATTTTTACAAAAAGTTTCATGTGAAATTTACCATGATATATATTTTGGTATAGAAATAAATACAAATAATATATCTGGCATTAAAAAATTATCAGGATTCGATGTAGCTATTATAATCATTGATAGCACCAACAATAAACAATTAAATGAGGTTTATGATATTGTATGTTCCTTTATGAATATACCAACAATAATTTTAGCGAATAAACAAGATATGAATAATGCTATGTCTACACAAGAAATAAGAAAAGAATTAGGATTACTAGACTCTTTTTGCATATTGCCAATATGTGCAAAGAAAATTTCTGATGTAACAATGGTAATGGAAATTGCTTTCAAGGAGATTAAATGATTGTCAATATATTTGGAACATACAGACAAGGAAAATCAATGTTGGCAAAAAATATTATGTCACTACATCCAGATTATATTATAATGGAATTTCATCATTTCAATCAATCTTATATGATGAATTACAAGAAAATAAATAAAGTAGTAACGAAAGATTCAATATGTTTTATTGTGATGAGAGATCAAATTGACTTAAATAAAAAAATATATGAAGACATATATTCCGACAATAAATTTTTAATTAAAAATGTTAATAACCAGAAAACCATAAAGAATAGAAAATAATTTTATATTGGATTGTAAAAATATTTCACATGTAATAAAATTATTAGATGAAATAGAAGCAGAAATTCTAGAAAAAAGTGAAGAACTAATTAGAAAAATAAAAAAGAATATGGTAACTCTATTGATGACCAATAAAATTAAGATAGGTCAAAAATATACATTTGAAGAAATCAAAGAAATATACGAAAAAACATATGAACAAGAAGAAAATACAGCATGTGAACGATCTTTCAAAGAACTAAAAAATGAAGGATATTTCAGATTCTAACATAAAATATTATAATAAAAAATTGAAATGAAATAAATAAAATTCATTTCCTAGCTACTGTATAATCAGTAACAAATACATTAAATACCCATTCCCATGCAGCTATCCATACACATCATTAAAAAGTTTCCTCTCATTTTTATACCTCCTATCTATTTTAATATTAAGTAAATAATAATAATATATTATGTTAGTATATATAATTGCAGATATTCATGGAGCTATTGAAAAGCTTGGAAATCTAGAAAAATTTCTTCAAGAAAACGAACCTGATATATTATTATTATCAGGAGATATAACTGATTTTGCACTAAAAGAAAATGGATTAGATCCATTAAACATAAGTCAATTAATACTAGAGACATTAACATCATATAAATTTAAAGTATTAGCAATACCAGGAAATTGTGATCCTAAAAATATATTAAAACTTTTTGATGAATTTGATATCAATTTACATTCAAAAGGAAAAATAATAAATTCTATAGGATTCGCTGGATTTGGTGGAGCAAGCACTCCATTCAATACTCCATTTGAACCTAGTGAAAATGAAATTGAAATTGGATTAAAAACAGCATGGAAAGATATAGAAACAGCATCAATAAAAATATTAATGACACATCAGCCACCTATAGACACTAGATTAGATATGATAAGTTCTGGATGTCATGTCGGATCAGCTACAATAAGAAAATTCATAGAAGAAAACCAACCAGATGTAGCAACATCAGCGCATATACATGAATCTTCTGGAATAGATAAAATCGGAAAAACAAAATTAATTTATCCTGGAAGAATTACAGAAGGACATATTGGTGTATTAAATATAAGCAAGGATGAAATCCAAACAGAAATAATTAATATAATCTAATAAGAAAATTCGATTTTAAATTTTCCATGTTTTACTTCTTTTATACATAAACATGATTTAAGATCATCTAAAACTGGATGCAATTCATTCAAAGTTTCTTGTTGGATAGTTAAAATTATAGGAGTTTTTAAAGATTTATTGTTTTCTGATTTAAAATGTCTTACATCTGAAATTATATTCACTGCCAATTCTCCTGTACTTTCAGTTTTTTTATCAATTAAATTTTTATCATGTTTCGGCCATTTCGATATATGAATACTTTTATATCCATCAATTTTTTCAAAATATGTTTGATAAATTTCTTCTGTTATATGTGGTATTATAGGAGACATTAACTTCAAAACAGTTAATAGCACTTTATATAATGTAAATTTTGCTGATGTTTTTGATTTAATATTTTCTTCATTATCATCATATAGTCTATGTTTAACTATCTCTATATAATGATCGCAAAAAATATGCCAGAAAAAATATTCTATATCTTTTTTTGCAGTTGATACCGAATAATTATTAAAATTTTTAGTTGTATCTCTTACAAGAATATTTAATTTTAATAAAATCCATTTATCAAAAAATTCTAAATTATCTTGTTTTTTATCACAATAATCTTCTAAATGCATTAACACAAACCTAGACGCATTCCAAAGCTTAGTTAAAAATCTTTGAGCAGCAACCAACTCAGATTCCTTAAACCTAATATCAGATCCTAATGTTGCAGATCCTGTCCAATATCTAAATGCATCGACTCCATATTTGTCTACTATATCATTTACCCAAATTACATTTTTCTTTGATTTATGCATTCCTTTGCCATGACTATCTAGAATATATGTACCGAATATTATTTCTTTCCAAGGAATACAACCAAAATGTAAATAAGATTTTAATATTGTATAAAAAGTCCATGTTCTTATTATATCTTGAGCTTGTGTTCTTAACGACATAGGAAAAATTTCATTAAATTTTTCCTTGTTTTCTGACCACTTTAGAGATATTTGAGGAGTCATCGAAGACGTCATCCAAGTATCAAATACATCTTTATCAGGAATAAACTCTTTACAACCACAATCACATACTTTATTAAGTTTATTGGTATTAGGATCTATAGGAAGATCTTTTTGTTCTGGTAACATGATATTACCACATTTCTTACAATACCAAACAGGAATCGGAACACCATAATAACGTTGTCTACTTATACACCAATTCCAAGAAAGATTTTCTATCCAATTTTCATATCTACCTCTATAAAATTCTGGATACCATTTTATATCTCTACCGCATTTTATCAATTCATCTTTGATACCTAATGTCTTTATAAACCATTGTTTTGTAACCAAGAATTCTATTGGATTATTACATCTCCAACA
>DAOWOJ010000012.1 GCA_030642125.1 Candidatus Aenigmatarchaeota archaeon
AACCGAAAATATACGTGAAAAAATAAAAATGAAAAATAAAATTCGGAAGGACTTTATGAATATATGGTTTTATTTAAGGGTGCCATTGGACTGTAGAGGGTAAGGGGTATAAGATAATGAAATAATAATATGGATAATATGAGTTGGGTGCGAAATATAAGGAAAGGGGGGATATTTTTGTTTGATGAATATCAAGTACGTTATTGATAACTCAATACTACCTAAATCAAAAGGGTATTGTCCAATGAGTCCAAAAATTCTTTATGTTAAGCAGTATGACAGTACAGCAGATCTTGTGTCTGCTATTGCAACTGAAAAATACAATACTTATGAAGAGACTATTGATACTCTTAAAAGAAAGATAAGAGGGATTCAAAATGATTATATCAAATTAGAGAATACGAATGATAAATTAACAATGGCTAAAAATGAAATGGCAACAGTTATGAAAGGATTACGTATGGAGAATAAACAGTTTCATTTAGTTATTGATGAACTTAAAACACTATTTCCCAATAGATCAGAATCAATATTCAAATGAATAAATTAGTTTCATTATATTTTTGTTTCCATTAAATGAATTCACTTTTAAAGGAAAAAATAAATGAAATAATACAATTTAATTCATTAAAGAATTTAATTGTAATTGGATGCCCATGTTCAGGAAAAACAACATTAGTTGAAATGTTAAAGGAATCTAAAATATATCCATTGAATATTATGGAATCAGTAATGGAATATATTACAAAAAATGAATTTGATATGATTAAAAGAGGTTATGAGTTTGAAGGTTCAACTGTTGGTGATATGGCCCATTTAGCAGCTTCATTTTCTATATTATTAACTCAAATGGGTAAATTTGAAAAATTTAATGAAGATTGTATTTTTGATGGAGGAATAATTCAATCATTTATATTTTCTGAGATTTATAAGGATAGATTAAGTCTAAATGCAATATCTGAATACCCTCAAAAGTTTTTAGATTGTTTCTTTGATAGTTATACAATAATTTTTATTGATATTTCAAAAAGTAGATTAAGAGAAAATTATAAGAAAAGAATGGAAGATGGGTTGGTTAAAGATATGCATTTTACTCATTTAATAGCTCAGAGTCTAAGAGTATCGTTTAAAGATTACTATATTGAAAATTTATTGGGTAGGGTAATATCTTTGAATGATAAATATTTCGAATAAAATGGATATATGAATTTATTGGTTTTATTGATTTTATTAATTGGTTTTATCAATTTCTTTAAATTGGTTTTAGTGATAGTAATTAATATATTATTAATAGTGTGTTGAAATATAGATAATAATGGGTTATTTATAAGCTTATTAGTAATATCATATTTTTTATCAGATAAAAAGAAGAAAGCTTTTAATTTTTTGTCATTTTTGCATTCTTTAGTGAAAGGCTTAATTAAAGGTATTCTTTTTTCTATTATTTCTAGTAACTTAATTAAACCAGAATATAGTTTATTTGGCCCATTTAATTTTCCTGTTATATTACTAATAACACTATTTTTAATAAATAATGCTTCTTCTTTTTTCATTGTTGATTTAATGATTTTAGGATCAATACTATAATTAATATCAAATGCTGCTTCTTTTAAATAACTAATAATGTCTAATAAACACTCTTGAATATTGGCTATATCATTTTTAATAATTCCACTATTTGGAGGGTTTCTTTTTGATTTATTCATTACAAAAATCATTGAATAATTTATATTGTATTTTTGTATAATGTCTAAAATTCGATTAAAACAATTTAATATTATGAAATATAAAGATCGTTTTATTGATGATAATAGAAGAACTGGGAATCAGAGTGGGTTAAGAATGATTGTATTTGGTAATTCAGAATCTGGAAAAACAAATACTATTGTCTTTTTTATGGCTAAAATAGTTGATTTATTTGATTCGATATTATGTTTATGTTGTAGTGAATATGAAAAATATAATGGATTGCAAAAAAAGAATAATAGTATTAAAATATATTCAAGAATTGGAAATAGAGATATTTCAACCAATAGAGTATGTAATTATTTCTTGAGAGATTATAATACTATTATTAATAATATTAAAAGAAGAAAAGAAAAAACACATGGATATATTCCAAAAAAGAGATTAGTTATTATTGAAGATGCAATGGGATTAATGAAGCGAAATGCAGGTTTTCATGACGAAGTAGTTAATATGTTTGTAAATGATAGAAAAGAAGGATTTAGCTTTATTTTTACTGATCAAGTATTTACTGGAGGAGGAATTTATGAAATAAGAGAGAATATTAATATGGTTATATTAACTCAAAATATGGGAGATCATTATATTAAGTTATTTAGAGAGAATTTCTGTCCTATGTTGAATTTAAGAACATTTAAACGATTAATTTATACTTATTTGCATAATTATCAACAATTAGTTATTGATATTAAGAAAATAAAGAAAGATCCATTAAATTTAATGGGAGGATTGTTTATATTAAAATGTCCACTAATTAAAATTAAGTATAAATAAATTATTAATATTATGCTTTATTAATTTTTGTCTAATTATTGATGGGTAAAAAATATATGTCATTTTATGCAAAAAATGGAAAGAAAATAGGTAAGCTTGCTATATATGATGAAAAAAATTTTGATAGTGATGAAGAAGATAGATATGCTGAAGAAGATGATTATATTGAAGAAGATTATATTGAAGATGATATTGATGAAAATGATAAATTAGATAAATTATTTCCATTTAAAATAGTAAATAAAGAGCCAATACAACATCCAATGCAACAACCAATTGTTCAAAAACAACCAGTAAAAATTGATAATTATGGTGGTTTATTTTAATTATTCTTGTACGAATCCTGCATCATCACTAGGTTCAAAATCAATATTTTCGTATTCATTTCCATATATATGTTGATCAAAAAATTGAGCAGGAGGAAAAGCATCAATTTCAATTTCAACATCATCGTAATCTTCTCCAAAAATTTGTATTGGTGGTGGAATGTTAGCTTCTAATATATCTCCAGGAAGTGCAACTTTATGATTATATCGTAAATGATTAATAACATTTTTCTTAAAATTTTTTTTATTTTCGTATGTTGTATTGTATATATTAACATTTTCTGTTAAATATGCTTCTAAATTTGGTATATGTTGATATTTTTTAACATTCGGGTATTCTGAAGTAATATATCTCATTATATCAAGTTCATGCAAAGGAGTACTTGTTGGGTTTTTATTATATATATTTTTATTATCAATTAATTCTTTAACTTTTTCATGAACATTATTATGACTAATATTATTCATAATAAAATTATTTGGATAATCTATTTTTCCGATTTGTCCGCGATATCTACGAAATGTATTTACTATTTCTTTTTTAAGTATAATTTCGTATGGATTAATTCCAAGATCATCAATATTTTTATCTATATCTGTATCTTTATTTGTTAATTCAGCATCATATGCTGCTTCTAATTCTTCATCAATATCAATATTTTCAACAACATTACCAATAATATTCTCAACAATATTAGCAACAACATTAACTTGAGGATTATCTTCAATAATAATATCTTCATCAGCAACAATAACATCAGCTTGAGGATTATCTTCATCTTCAGTACTTAAATCAAAAATAAGTTCATCATCTGAATCACCAACAACATCAACAGCTTGGGGGTTGTCTTCATCACTACTTAAATCAAAAATAATTTCATCTTCGTCACCTACATCTTCATCTACATTTTCAACATCTAAATCAAGAATAATATCATCATCTGAATCATCGTCTGAATCACTTACATCTATTTCAGCAAGCCAATCAGGAAGAGGAATATATTTATCTTCTTCTTCACTACCTAAATCAACACTAATTTCACCTTCGTCATCTGATTCATCATCTGACCCACCATCTGAACCACTATCTGAATCTGAGTCAATAATTTCAATTTGTTCTACTTCGGCACCCTACTAATAAAAATAATAAAAATATATATTATACTCTTGCTAATGCAATATATCTCATAGCATCTTGTCTGCTCCAACCTAACTGTGGAATAAGTTCTTTTATTTTTTCATCTGCCATTGCTTTGACCATGGCATTAACAGGTATTGGATCTATTGCGGGTATAATATTAGGAGCCTCCCCATGCTGAGCTATTCCAGGATGCTCTACTACACCTACACGTGCAGCCAATAAACGTGTGTGAGCTACATCTAAAGGATTTAACATTAATTGTAATTCAGCTGGTGTAACAGCAACTCCTGTTTTTCTATATAATTGCCTAACCTCTCCTACTTTTCTAAATTCTGTTCCTAATATATGTTCATCATATCCAACTCTTTCATATATTTGATTACATAATGATTTCCATTCATTAGGATATGGAGTATTTACCATCATTATTTTATTAAAGAATGTTTTTGATATTATACCATTAGGAATAGTAATTTTAAGATCTTGTGGAGGATTATTTAAAGTATCTATAAAATTAACAATAACATATCCAGCATTACTTGTACTTCCTTTTATAGGATATAAATCTCCTTTATCATATACTAATGCATTAATATCCCACCTTTCTACTTTTTGAACTTGATTTCCAGTTCCTAATACTGTTTTTTGAACATCTGCAAATTGAAATGATTTAATAAATCTTTCATGAATTTGCCAATCATATGATGGATTATATTTTAACCAATCTACTAAATGTCTAAATATTGCATTACCATATCCAAATAAATCACGCATGTCTGTTTCTTGCATAAATTTACGTTTTATTAAATGCCCAATTACAAACCAGCATCTAATATATAACATCATAAGTTCAGGTATTTGTTTCAATCTTTCAAAAAAAGAGATATGTCCTGTTGTAATAGGTAATACAGTATTAACTGCGCCTGTTATATTTCCTTCATTAATTATTAAATTATTCATTTGAATAAGATTTAAAGTTGGATTCTGCGCAGCTATTGTAGGAATTTTATTAAGAATTCCACAAGTTAATTTAAGAGTCTTTTGTAATACTTCTATATTTCTCCCATTTTCAAATAAATCGGGAGTTAAAGCATAATAACCAGTTAAACTTCCATTAAATAAATTAATTAATCTTATAAATTTTGCTTCAATATTTGTTTCAAATTTTAATAATTGAGCACTATAATCAGTTTTTTCCATATTAACATTTTTTTCATGTAAAGTTTGGGCTTTTTGTGTACCAAGCATTATAACAAAAATATTATGAAATAATAATTCTAATTAATATATAATAATTTATAATAATAATAATTGAATATATTTTTGTCTAATGTCGATTGAATTAGTAAATACATTATCATTTGAAAGTAATGATATGAATATTATTCAAAAACAGCATTATAAAGATAATAAAGATTTCCCTGATTTTTTCTCAACTTCAAGAATTAAAGATATGTCAGATCCAACAATTCAAAGGACAAATGTAGAATTATCGGGTATTAGTGGCGGTAGTTTTGCATTAGATACTGAATTTTATTTTGATGTAAAAATGAGTAGTATTTCTGGGTTGGTAACCAGAATGTATTTTAAATTTGATTTTACAGGTGATGCAGATGGGACTAATGTAAGATATGCTTGCGATACTAGAAATTGGTTTAGATATATTAAACTTTCTACTGGTGTTTCTGATTTTTATCATTCTGAACCAGGAGATTTTACAGGATCTAATTATTATTATACAGATAATTATGAAAAAGCATATTCTGATGCTTATCAAAATACAGTATATAACACAACTACTCAAGAAACTTTAGCTAATGCAACTACAGCTAGAGAATTAATTGTTCCTATTATGGAAGAGGAATTTAAGAAAATGTATTGTATTCCATTTAGTTATATTATGAAAAGAAATTTTATTGATAATATATTGACTGTTACTGCCAAATTAAAAACTTTAGCAGCTATGACTACAGGAACAACAACTGATCATGTTCCAACATTTGCTAATCTTAGATTATGTTTTGATATGGTAAGATTTAGTCCAGAAAGTTTTCAGGATAAATTACATATCAAATATTTTTCAAAAAGACAACTTATTAATTTTCCATTATTACATACATTTACTGAAGTAACAACTCCAGGAGCAACTTCTTTTTCAAAACAATTAAATTATGGTATTGATAATGTTACTAGATTATATATTTGGTTGGTTGATTCAGCACTTATTAAAGAAAACAACCCAAGTTTATTTACTAAAATTACTGATTTAAGATTAGAATTATCTCAAAATAGACTTCCAAATGTTGACCATAGAATGAGAATGCATAAATTAGAATATCATAGAGTTGTGGATTTAAAAGGACATACATTAGGAGGAGTAACACAAGGATATTATTTATATGCTGTTGATCTTTCTCCTCAACTAATAAAAAACACATTTGATTGTGGAAATAAAATGTCATTTATGAAGAATATTGATTTATATTTGAAAGGAACAGTAGCATCCGGGGCAACTGCTTATAATCTTGTTATTATGGCTAATTATTCAGGTAATTTGGAGATTGATACATCCAAAGGATTAATTAACAGTACTATTTCATGGAGATCAATTTCAGATCATGGATTGTAATTTATTTTTGTATGTTGAATTTATTACTTTCTATATTTATTATCTTATTATTATTAGGGGTTATTGTATATGAGTATTATAGCTTTAAAAGATTAAAAAAGAAAACCATTTATCATTATTTACTTGATTTAACTTCAGGAATATTAATTGGAATTTCACCACTTATAATTAATAGTTTAATGCAACAACCACATCATAATTCTACTACAGTTGTCAAAGATCCATTTAATACTGAAATTCAGCAATTATTACAGTTTCATTTACCTTTAATAACAGGAATTAAAGATTATCATGAATATGAAAGAATAATGATTGCAATTGATAAAAAATTTCCTAATATAGCTAATATAAAATTGAATATTAAGAATTTATTGGAAGAAGCAATGGAAAACAATATAGATTCATCTAAAATAGTGAATGATATGGGGATTGTTGAAAACAATGAATAAAAAAAAGATTATATAAATTGTTATTAATTATATTATATTGATTTTTGTTATATCATGAGTCGTAAAAAAAGAGGATTAGGTAAAAAAATAAGAGCAAATAAACCAGTTTTTTATAAGTTAAGAAAAAAGAGAGGGCAAAGTAAAGGAAGTGATGCATATATATTAAGACAAAAAAAATATGAAAGAAGAATGCAGAAAGGAGGGAAAATGATATATGGGATATTTGATATGGAATCTGGTATGAATGTATATATTAGAGAATTTTTTAAATTAATATATAAATTTTTGAAAGAGCCTGGATTGGAATCAAAACAATGTCTTATTACATACCAATTAGTAAATAAAATGAAACCGGCATTTAGAATGTTATATAAAACTTGTGCTATTGCTGCGGGAATTGAAGCACAAAAAGGAGCAAAACAGGATACTAATAGAATTAAAATGTTAATAAAAGAATGTAATTTAATTAAAGTAAATTTATTAGGATTAAAAAAAATTAAATTAATGAGGATAGGAAAATCTAAGCATTATTTAAGATTAAGTCGAAAAAGATTTGAGGCATTAAAGAAATATAGAGTTGATTCTGTATCTAAAGAAAATATGATAATCGATGTTAATAACATCTTAAAACGAAATTTTAGTTCGCATTATGTAAAAATAAAGAAACATGTATTATATTTACTAGATAGAACATTAATAAGAAATAAAAAGTATAGTAAAAGATATATAAAACAAGCAGTATTTAAAACTTATAAAAAAGGAACTCATCGTAAAGGATATTATAGTAAAGCAAATAGAATGATAAGAGCACAAGTAAAAAAAGAGAAAAAAGCAGCAAAACAGAAAAAAGCAAAAAAACAGAAAAAAGTAAAAAAGAAGATCAAAAAAGTAAAAAAGAAGAAAAAAAAGTATAAAAGAAGTGTAGGGCAAAAAAGAATGTCAAAAATGTTAAAATCAAGTTTTCTTGGTTAGTTTATAATAATAGAATATTAAAATAGTAATATATTTTTGTATTAATGAGCCAAGAACCAAATAAAGATTTAAATGCAAAAAATGCATGGGAAGATTTTTGGTATAATATAGTTCCTGGTGCTAATAATGATACAAATGGAAATAAAATAAGTTATATGGATTCTATAAATGAATATATAGAAATCATAAATCGCTATATAAAAAATTCACCAGATTTTGTTGTTAAATCTGCAATAGGTGTATTTGGAGGAATATATCAAATATATAAAAAGCCTACTTTAGAACGAGTAGCAGATTTATCAATTCCTCCAATATTAGAATTATTATTAACAAAATATGCTTTTAAAAGAAATTTTTTAAGCCAATTTACTAATACAATATCAAATTTTAATGTAAATACTATAACAGGGGTAATACAGCCAAAATTATTAATAGGAGATGACTTATTTAGTGTTGAAAATACTGTTATTCGAAATTTGATTCAAATAGGTTTAAGACAATTATGTAATCCATTTGAGTTTATTACCGAAGTTAATTATCATAATTTATTTGGTCAATTTATTACTTCTAATTTATATAGATATTCAAAATCATTAATTATATAACATTATCTAAATTATATTTTAATATATTTTTGTATTTATAATGTCACAGAAGCCAAACTCAGCATCATCTACAGATATGCCAATGGATGTTGGAAATGAGCAAAATGTTCCTAGTAATTTACCTGAAGTTATGACAAAAGGGGCATTTTACCCAATAATAGAAATTATAGATAATATGAAATTATATGCGAAATCTGGAACTCGTTATACTGTTGCAATAATTGCTGGCTTTTTATCAGCTGGTTATCAAATATATGAAAGACCTAGTATTGAACGAGTTTTAGATTTAATTACAGCTCCTACAATTGAAATGTTGGTTTCTAAATTTTATTTTGATAAATCAATATCATACCAAGTTAGTGATGCATTATCTAATTTTAATGCAAGTTCTATTTCAAGTATAGTTCAAAGAAAATTATTACCAACTGAAAATATTTTAAGTGGAAAAAATATGGCAATTCGATCTGCAATTCAAGTTGGATTAAGACAAATTGTTGATCCAACAACATCATCTCTTACTGAACCAAATTATGATGCACTTGTTGCACAATTTTTAACATCTAATGGGTATAAATTTTTAAAGTCTTCTATATTTGAATAATTATCAATTGGTTATTTTTGTTAGGATATGCAAACTATTGAAATTAACTCAATTAATTATCCAAATTCGTATCAATTTAGATATTTATTACCTACTAATGTTTATACAACAAGAGAATCTGGATATTTAAGTAGATTAGCAATGCCATGTAGTATATATAATGTTTATACAAATACAACTGTAGCATTAACTGATGGAAGTGGAGATTATTTATTAACTTTACCTGCTGGAAATTATAATTCATCTCAATTATCAGAAACATTACAAATTGAATTTAATGCAAAATCAACAAATACATATACATTAGAATTATCAACTATTACTAATAAATTAACAATAACAAATGCAACATCTGAATTTACACTTATTGTTGTAAAAGGTGATTTTATTCAACTTTTTGGATTTAATCCAGGTTCCCATACAAGTGTAAGTAATACAATGACAAGTGATAAACAGTATAATCTTATTAAAAATTCAGTAATATTTATTAAATTAAAT
>DAOWOJ010000072.1 GCA_030642125.1 Candidatus Aenigmatarchaeota archaeon
CAACTTGTTCCTGAACATTCTGCGCTTATTTGGAAGACGCAGAAAATAGAATCGGGTGAAAAGTATTTAAGACCGTTATATAAGCGGTCTTTTTTTTATTTTTCTTCATCATCAATAATTTTCACAGCGATCTCGACAGCTCCCACAACGAATTTGCTGCAACGATTGTGAAAAAGACCTTGATCACGGGCTTACTGGAGATCATCTTGCCTGTGGATATTAAGTCTTAAAAGTTTGTTGCCCATCCCCATTTTTTGCTGTCCAGCTTGTTCCACGAGAAAAACAGCTCGCTGTTGTCTGCATATTAAAAAATCTTAGTATAATAATTATATAGTTTTTGAGGATGCAATAAAAGAAGGAATTGATGATCTTTATTCTGAACCTATTAGTTCTAAAACTTCTTCTGAACCTTCTATTTTTAAAAATAGATTTAAAAATGGAGTTAAAAAAGCTTTTGACTCTAAAGCTGCTAAGGTTGCTGGTGCTTGTGCTGCAGTAGGTCTTACAGCATTTGGATCTGGTTGTATTGATATTGATAATGTTTCTAATAATATTGATGGTTGTTATAAAACAACACAAAATGGTGATAGAGTTGAAGAATTAAGTCGTTCAATAGTTATAGAAGACGGTGGAATTCCTGAGTTGGATCATGTCAATGCAACTAAAGTATATAATAAAATTAATGGAAAACTTCTGTATACTCGTGTTCCTTTTGTAAATGGACAAACAATCTGTGGTGAATTAAATGGTAATGAACCAAATTTTGATGTTGTTGATGATGGTAATACTTTGACGTGTATTAAATTGAATGATGATGGCAGTATGGAATATATTAATTCTGATGGACATGATATACCATTAGTAGACAAAGGTATCTTGACTTTACCATATAGTTTTAATACAGAATATATTAATGGAAAACTGTGGATTACTTGTACTGATTATGTAGATAAAAGCATTTATTTATTAGTTGGTAATAAGAGTATAAATCTTAATATTGGAATAACAGGAGAAACTTATTGTCCAGAATTTTGTGATTTGGATGGTGGTGGAGAAAGAAATGATTTATTTTTTCCAGAAACAAGCAAAGATGATATAAATAAGTGTGGACTCAATGTTGAAATAAGATGTATTCCGAATATTGATGATCATATAAATGAAAATGGTGAATGGATTCCAATTACACCTGAAGATGTAGAAATACTTGTTCCACTAACAAAAATGGATTTGTTTGGTATTGGTAATGTAGATAAAGATCCTGAAGCAGAACTTTTATTTCGTACATCCAAAGGGCTTTTTTGTTATGATCATAATAAAGGAATAAAAGAAGTTGATAAATCTTTATATGAATTGACAGTAATAGGATTGTCAGAAAAAGGAAGAAGTCCACCAAGTATGTATGGTGAACCAGTTTTAGATGCCACTAAGGATGGTCGTGATGATTATGTATATGAGGATGGTGTTTGTACTCTTGATCCAAAATATAAAGATGCAAAAGAACCAGGCCCAAGTCCGTTTGACGAGATGATGAAAAAAGTCAAAGAACATGGTGAAGATCTTGATTCAAAGTATGATTGAATAAACAATTAATGTAATTTTGTTATTTTACTTTAATTTCTATGTAATCATTGATAGCCGAATTTTTTTCTATTATTTTATATTCTTCTTGAATAACACTATTCCAAACATCTCTAAATGCTGCATCAGGAATTCTGTGATAAATTATTTCAACTTTATAAGTACGTCCAACAGTCATTTTTTTTGGCATGACAACATAATTTAAAACATGTTCATATTCAGATTTATCTATTGATGCCTTTTCTAAAGCTTTTACTATCCCTCCTATTGGTGTGATATCATACCATAGTTTATTTTTTACAGCCCAATTTATTGGATGCCATTCTCCTGGATCATGTCCTGAACAAAAATTTATACATGACCATTCGTCTGATATTTTATTATGATATTCTATAATATTTACTGGACTTTTTCCAAGTCTAGCAATTAACGTTATATAATTACAATCATCTTCTTTTGGTAATTGTTCTATATAAAGTTGTATTTTTGAAATACTATATTTATCGACTTTCATTCCTGTATATACTTTTTCATATTTAAAATTATCAAAATCACGCATTATGTTTATGTAATAAATACTTTTATATCTATTTTTATATCTATTTCTACTACAATATTTACCAGAAGTAGAAATATTAGTATCTCCACCAAAAATGTAACCATTGCTTTCCGAAAAAGGGACTTTATGCGATCTTGAAATTATTCCATGATTATTAATTTCAGTTAACTTGTTACCATAAATATCTTCAATTTCCAATGTATGTTTTTGTGGCAAATCAAGTGCTGATGTTATCCAATTATGTTTATTTGTGCTGTTTTCTTCCATAAGGTTGTATAAATAACAATCATCTTTACTATTTCTACTTCTACGTATTTTTTTTTCTATTTCAGAAGGAAAATCTTTTTTCGTTTCTATTTCCATTATATTAATTATATCAAAATTTTAAATGTTTTTATTGTAATTTATTACTGACAAATAAAGAAAATAAATCGTATATGTTTGAATGTAATTTGCTTAAAAAAATAAAAGAAAAAAAGATTCATTTAAAAAAAATATTTAATTATGCAAATGATAAAATGATATAGTTACTATAACCTATACTCTTATCATTTTTATACCGCATTTAGGACATTTTTGATCATAACATGGTGTTCCTCGTGCATGAGTAGCTACCATTCCACAACTTGGGCATTTGCATTCGCCACCAGGTCCTACTCCTCTTCCACCAGGCATTCGACCTCTACCACCAATAAAATTCGCTTTAATAAAATTCACCTCTGATTTTTTATATACAATATATGTATCATTGAGTATTAATAAATATCATTAATTTCAACATTTTGTTGTATTATATAAAATTTAATCATGATATGTTCATTGTATAACCTATTACGATTATCAGAAGTTATGTAGCAAAGCGTAGGCACAGTATAACGAATGATGACATCATTAAATACTTATCTTCATTCCATCATAATCAAAATCTACATCAGAATATTGTTTTTTCATTTTTTAAAGTAACTATCACTCATTTTTTCACTATTTAAATATTTACATACTTTGGATAACATGTTCTTTTTTTCTAGAAATTTATTAGAAAAAGATAAATTTAAATGTAAAAATATAATAACAAAAAGTAATTTATCAGAAATAATAAAAATCAAATGTTAAGCAACCATTTCCACAATGTTTTGTAAAATATTTTTTTGCCTTTAATTTTTTCTTCTCCTTCGAAATCCAATGTAATTATCAAACCTTTATTTAATTTAAATTCATTCATCGCCCTTCTCAAAAATGATTTTATTCTTTATTTTCCTATCTTCAATTAAAACAATCTCCGGAAAACCACCATATTCTATATATTCCAAAACATATTTTCTTATGTTCTCTGCGTTTAAATAAATATCTTTTTCATCTCTAATTTTTAAATTTTTGAATCTCAAAAATTCACTGAAG
>DAOWOJ010000061.1 GCA_030642125.1 Candidatus Aenigmatarchaeota archaeon
AATTAAGAAAAGAAATAATTGATTTAAAAAAAGAAATAAATCAATTAAAAAAAGAATTAATTGATCTTGGCTCAATAGAAAATAAAAGCACAAAAGCAATTAAACAATTAGAAATAAGCAGAAATGAAAAAAACAGTGGTATAAAAAAACTTGAAAAATCAAGAGAAAAATTATTTAACATGATATCATCAATCCAATCAGAATTGAATAATATTAAAATTAAAAAAGCTAAATTAGAAGCAAAACTTAGTAATTTGAACATAGAAAAGGAAGAATTCCCGGCAGAATCTTTTAAAGAAAAATTAGAAGACTGTGAACCAATTTTATTAGAAGAAAAAATTAAAAATATAAAATATGAGATAAATTTATTGGGTCTCGTGAACATGAAAGCATGTGAAGAATACGATAAATTCAAAGAAGTTTATGATGAATTTAATGAAAGATTAAACAAAATTTTAGATGAAAAAAAATCAATAACAGAAATTATAGAAAAGATAGATATGGAAAAGAAAGCTGCATTCAAAAAAGCGTTGGATGCTCTATCTAATAATTTTAATGATATTTTTATAAAATTATGCAACGGTAATTCATCTCTAGAACTTGAAGATAAAGATGATATAGAATCTGGATTATTGATTTTTGCAGCTCCATCAGATAAGAAGCTTCTTAATTTAGATTCTATGAGTGGAGGAGAAAAAACTTTAACTGCATTAGCTTTCTTATTTGCAATACAAAGACTAAAACCAGCTCCATTTTATTTTTTAGATGAAGTTGATGCTGCATTAGATCAAGAAAATTCTAAAAAATTAGCTAATTTAATACTAATACTTTCGAAAAATTCACAATTTATATTAATTACTCATAACAGTGTAATAATTAATAGTGCAGATAAAGTTTATGGAGTATCAATGCAAAATGGAGAATCTACTGTTCTGAGCATAGATGTAAACAATAAACGTTATCAATAGTGTTAATAATGGAACAAAGAATTTTTGATATGATATTAGCTAAAAATCCTTGGGATCAAGTTCTATATCAAATAGTTTCTTATGAAGGTTTAGATCCATGGAACTTGGATATTGTAAAACTAGGAAATATTTTCATTGATTACACAGAAAAATCTAAAGTTATAGATTTTAAGATATCATCTAATTTTATTATAATATCAACGATATTGCTTAGAATGAAATCCGATTTTCTAATTGTTCAAGAACTTACAGACATAGAAAATGAAGACGCTGACGAAACAGTAGAATATAATGAAGAAGAAACAATTGATATTCCAAAAATTCCAATAATTCCTCTCAATGTTATGAGGTTGCCAAAAAGAAAAGTCAGTTTAAATGAACTAATTGTAACATTAAAAAATATTTTATCATATGATAAAAAAAAGAAAAAAATAGATTATAATATAATTCAAGATCATTTAACAAATATTATTGAAAACGATGATTCTTTGGAACATTTTATAAATGAATTATATGAAAAAATTAAAAAATCTATTTGTAACACTGACAATAATTTTGTAAACTTTAATTATATTGTAAAATCATATGATAAAGATACTACTTTGAAAACATTTTTATCTTTATTGCATCTATTGAATTCTGGAAAAATAGAATGTGAACAATTAGAACCGTTTGAAGATATTATTATAAAACTTAAATAAATTCTAATTATGCTTTTTTAATGATTTTATTTTAATCATTTCTTCATGTCTAACTTCGTATTTATAATTTTCAATAGAAACTTCTAGTTTATATATTTTTTCTGGTGCATCTTTTAAATCATCATCATGCTTTAAAATATATTTTATAGGAAATGTTTGTTTTTTTTGTATGCAAAATTCACCAACACCAATTAATGCATCACAAGCTTTATTGAATTTAGGTTTCATTTTCATACAATTTATTTTCAATCCAGAAAAATAAATTTCATCATTATAGTTCTTAGTATATTCATTAGATACACATACAGAATCAGGAAACATTGTTCCTGATTTGATATTTTTTACAACAAAACTTAATATCAAATCTGATCCTGATTCAATAGGCAACAAACTAAGTGAATTGACATATATTTTAACAGGACCTTTAGTTTGTTCATATTTCAATGATTTCTTACTGAATTCTGATCCTTTTTTTCTACGATTATATTCGTTTTTTGATAAAACAGGAACATAAAATGATGTGTATGCATTAAATTCGTATTCTAATTTTAGTTTTATACGGCATTCTTCTGGGGCTTTTATTACAATAAGTTCCTTATTTTTTGGCTTTAATGTAAAAGAAAAATAATAACTTCCTAATTTTGGTATATAGTTTTTTGTTTTTGTATATACGTCTTGTTCTTCGTATTCAAAATATTCAATAGTTGGTGATACAGGCTTGAACTCCGATTTTTGTTTACCATTAGTTGTTGATACAATATAAGTTCCAAGATCAAATATATCTTGACACCAATCAACAAGTGTCAACTTTACTCCCTCAATATCTTCTCCAACTTCCTCGTTAACAATGCGCCCAGTGATTGTTATTGTAGTATCATCGTATATATCATTCCCAGGTAATATTTTAACATCCTTAAAAACTAATCCATTATCAGTGCTCTCTGGTTCAGGACATTTTGGATAACCTAAAAATGTTTCACATTCAATACAACCAGACACCAACAATATTGGTATAATTAATAAAAACATTATTTTCTTCATACTATTTTTTAAACTTCTATTATAAAATATGTTTATGTTTAAAAATTTTATTCAAACATACTTTATATCTCCAATAGTAGAGCAAGCTGGTTTTAATACTATCAATACATTGGTATATGGCTTCATAATGGTTTTTGTTGTTTATGGGCTATATGAACTATTAAAAAGATTGAAAGTAGACATAAATAAATATTTTTTAATTTCACTTCTCCCTTTTATACTATTTGGATCTTCTACTAGAGTTATAGAAGATATTGGAACTTATACTAGTTATTGGTTAGTTACACCAGGTATATGGATAACAATTGCTTTGTTAACAGTAATTTCTTTTTTATCGTGTCTTTTAATAGATAAAAAGTTTTCTATACCATATTGGAAACCAATGTTGATTATAGGTCTGATACTGAATATATATAATTTCTTATTGATAGATATCGTAAATTGGACAGGAGTTTTGATGATAATTGGACTAACCTGTATTTTTGGTGCATTTTTATATTTATTATATGTTAAAAAATTGTTTAAATTAGAGTATTCATTAATTATGTCTGTTCACTTTTTTGATGCATCTGCAACTTTTATTTCTATCGGATTTTTCAATTATTTCGAACAGCATGTTTTACCAAACGTTTTTATATCAGCATTTGGTCCATCATCGATGTTTTTAATGAAATTTTTGATAATATTTCCTGTATTGGTATTAGTAAATAAATATTCTGATGAAGAATATATGAAAAAATGGTTATTTTTATGCATATTCATATTAGGTCTAGCACCAGCTCTTAGAGATACAATAAGATTAGGTACAATGACATAAAATTATTATATTTAGATATAATCAATCGACTATAATATATATTATATATTAAAAAGGTGAATTTTGTGGTTGAAGTTAATGTTGAAGAATTAAAAAATGAGATAAAAAAGATTGATGAAAGAAATAAATTTTTAGAAGAGGTTTTATTGCTTATGCCTGATCCATTTGCTATAATAGATAGCAGTGGAAAATGGATAAATGTTAATGATGCTTTGTGTAAAGGTTGTGGTTACAGCAAAGATGAAATATTAAATAAAAACACATCTGAACTTCCATTTCTTAAACCAGAACAAGTCGAAAGACTAAAAAGTAAC
>DAOWOJ010000101.1 GCA_030642125.1 Candidatus Aenigmatarchaeota archaeon
GTATGTTTGTTTTTTTCTTTCAGTCAAAGCAAAATAAAGTCTGTATGGAATTTTTATAGGTCTGTTTTTTTAATTGTAAAGCTTTATCTGTGAAACCATAATTATTTTTTCTCCAAATATTGGAATTCCGCCCAAAATGTAGCGCAAGAATCTTTGCTCACTTAAATTGGAACTATAACCTACATACCAAACATACTCTTTGTTAATATGCATTTTGTTTACATCTATGTGAGTTTATATTATCTTAAACTATAAAAAATTACATAATGAAGATGGCTTTCTAAAACAAGAATAAGTTTTATTTTCTTAAAATATAATACGCACCACGAAAAGCACCTATTTTTTAAAGATATCCATACTGAATCATTTCGTTTATTTCATTTACTGCTGTGGCATGGGAAATTTTATTTATGTCTGCACATGTTTGTGCCTTTATGAATTTATGTTTTTTCAAGTAAGTGATTGTTTTTTTCTGCTTTTCATTTAGGTCTTCAATGCTTTCAATTGGGTTTTTGAGTCCTATTTTATTATACAGAATTACTCTAAAAAAGGATTCGGTAAACTTAAAATTAGGGTCATCTAATCCAATATTTCTCATTTCATTTTTCATCCTTGGAATCCCTGTTCCCAATCCTTCTACATAACCCATGTCTCTTAAAAATCTGTATATGATTGAATTTCTTTGAACAGATATTGTTCCAAATAATTCTTTTGGCAAGTCTTGAGGTAATGATCCAGGATTTGTTATTTCAATCCTGTCATCAAATATATAAATCTGAACAGCATCCTTACTAAAATAATTCCGATGAGCAACAGCATTTACTATTGCTTCTCTAATTACGCTTTTTGGATATTCATAAGTTTCTTCTCTTTTTGTTTCCTTGATCTTTATTGATTTGTTTATGTGGCTTTTTACAAAATCAATTGATTGCTCTATTGAATTTATCAAATCATCTTGTATGAGTTTATGTGCAATTATCTTTACTGGTTCATTTCCTGCGAATTGAACGAGCTTTATTTCGATCTGCGGACAAAATTGAGTAGGATTTTTCCCAAAAATGAGTACAGCTGGATTTTTTATTTTTAGTTCACAATTTTCAGATGCTAATCTGTTGCTAATAAGAAACTCTTTGATTGTATGAGTATCAAAATAATTGTTTTGGTTGCGAACATTCAGATAATTTTGTATTTTTATCTTATCCAAATCATCTACTTTTATCAGTGAATCATAAGATTCATCAAAAGACAAAATTTGCCTGTTCTTTAAAAAATTAAGTTGTGTATGTCCTTCAAGTCTTTTTATTGTGCTTCCTATCTTTACATAAATTGCACCATGAAATGTGTAATATGTTCCGTCTGGAGCTCTTTGAATAACTATTGCAATTATATTTTTCTGATTAATTTTGTGAATTTCCACAGACATTAGCGGTATTGGAGAAACCACATGATTTGAATTAGCTATTTTTTGCTGTAGTTTATCAAGATTTTCATTAACACCAATAATATTGCCTTTATCATCAACTCCAAAAAACAAAATACCTCCTAGAGCATTTGCCAGTCCGCAAATAATTTTACTTGTAGTTTGTGTACTATGAAAAGACTCCTTAAATTCTATTTCCTGATTCTCTCCTCTGGAGATTATGTCTTTTATCTGTTCAGCGTCCATAACAATTAGAAGTATTTAAAAGTATCTGTAAGTTAATTATTTTCTTCAATTAAATAATATAGTTCTTCTTTTTTTGTAAAGCCTTACAAATAATATCAATGTTGATATCGCAATAACCATGTTAGTCTGCTATATATCCTATAATTGAATTCAATGGAATCTGATAATATTTCTTGCAAAATTCTTTTGAAATACAAATGGTTAATATTTCATATATGATATAGTATGTTAGCGATAAAATCACAAAACAATATCGACTAATTAATAATATATGGTATTTAAAAAAATGAGAACTTTTATGTGCATTAAAATCAACAAAAAATTGTTACCAAAATTATTTTTAATAAAAAAAGAACTACAAAAATCTGGAGCAATTTTGAAATTTGTTGAACCAGAAAATTTACATTTAACACTAAAGTTCTTTGGAGATATATGCGATTCAAAGATTAATGAAATAAAAAAAGAAATGAAGAAAAATATAGAAAAAGTTAAACCGTTTGTTATAAAAATAGAAAATATTGATTTTTTTTCGAATCGAAATTTTATTAAAGTTATATGGGTCGGTGTTTCTGATGAAAAACAAAGATTTTTGGAACTGCAAAATGAAATCAATAAAGCTTTAATTTCGATAGGATTCGAACCAGAAAAAAATATTCCACATTTAACAATTTGCAGAATAAAACGTCAAGACAATAAAGAAAATTTATTAAAGATTTTGAATATTCTAAAAAATGAAAATATAGGCGAAATGACAGTAAATGAAGTTTATTTGTGCTCTAGTGAATTAAGTAGAGAAGGTCCAGTTTATTCAATATTGGATACATTTAAATTAAGGAATAATTTATAATATGATATTTGATTATTAGAAGATACATTGTCACAAACAATTTTTTTGTTATTTAAAATATTTTAATATCTGTATATAGATTTTATAAAGATAACTTGAAAGTTTAGCTCAAGTCCATTAAAAAATGGTTATTTTAATGAATAAAAGAAACAAAAGTTTAGAAAAGAAAATAGCAAGACAAAGAATTTATATATTGTTTGATCTATCTAAGAGAGAGTCTAATTTACATTTTGATAGATCCAATAGGTATGTTAGTTTGGCGAGAA